>NZ_QWGO01000006.1:0-136256 GCF_003435535.1 Desulfotomaculum sp. OF05-3
TATATTATTTTATCTAGCACAACAGGTTAATTTAGAAGGACTGCTCGGTACGGCTGATGATATCGTCCTGAACTTCCTTTGCAAGTACGGTGAACTGTGCACTATAGCCTGCTACACGAACAACCAGATCCTTGTGCTCTTCCGGATGTCTCTGAGCTTCCAGAAGGGTCTCTTTATCGATAACGTTGAACTGTACGTGCATTCCTTTGTGATCAAAGTAGGTACGAACCACCGCTGCGAATCTCTTTAAGCCCTCATCGCCTGCCAGTGCGGACGGAAGGAACTTCTGATTGTAAAGAGTACCGTTGGAGTAGTTCTCATGGTCAAGCTTTGCAACGGACATAGCTGCTGCAGTAGGACCATTGGTATCTTTACCCTGTCTCGGGGAAACGCCGTCTGCTAACGGAGCATGAGCTAAACGTCCATCCGGAAGTGCTAATACATCTTTACCGAATAATACGTTTGCAGATACCGGATAGCATCCTGCCTGGAACTGACCGCCTCTCGGGTTCTTATATTTCTCAACCTCGTAGGAGTAGATCTGACCACATTTTCTAGCCAGCATATCTACTTCGTCATCATCATTACCGAACCACGGAGTGTTCTCCATAATTCTCTTGATCTTAGCGAACTGCTCATTGGACGGCGCCGGATTTCCTGCTGTGTAATTCGGTCTTCCGCTCTCCCATCCGCAGGTGCCTGTGCTTAACTGTGCCTGAAGCTCTGCAATGTTGATAGAACCGTTGTTGCTTAAGATTCTCTTCACTGCTTCGTAGATCTTCGCTTCATCATCAGCCGGAGCTGCTGCCGGAGCGCCTGCTGTGCAGCTGTAACCAAAGTTGTTAGCCAGAGCTTCTTTTAACTGCTCCATGGTAACTTCTTTATTCTCAAATACATGTTTCTTAATTGCGCAGATGGAGTCACCGGAGTCAGCAACACCAAATGCCTGCGGACCTGTGAAGTTATAGATAGCGCCGCCTTCCTGAACACTCTTACCTCTTCCGATACAGTCATCAACCAGAGCGGAAAGGAACGGAAGCGGAGCTCTCTCAGCATGAGCAAAGTCTACACAGTTGTCAGCCTCTGCCAGGTGGTATACGAAGTATTCCATCTGCTTCTTGTAAGCTGCAAAGATATCATCTACGCTGTGGAAGGAAGTCATATCACCGGTCTGCGGTCCTAACTGCTTGTCGCCGACTTTACCATTGTTCAGTGTGATCTCAAGAACCTTAGCAATGTTGAAGAATGCTGCGTCATGCCATCCCTCTGTCTTATGCGGGCACTGCGGCTCTACACAACCAATGATACAGTAACTTCTTGCATCTGCCAGGGAAACGCCTCTGTTGCAGAGTGCCGGAATGATAACTTCGTCATTGTACATAGCCGGAACACCAAGTCCTAAACGTGTAACCTCGCAAGCTCTGTATAAGAACTCGTCCGGTGTATTCTGATGAACACGGATGGAGAAGGACGGTGCCGGAAGTTTAACGTGAGCAACTGCCTCCATACACATATAGGAAACTTCGTTGGTAGCGTCAAGTCCGTCTTCGGTTTGACCACCTACGATGAGGTTCTGGAATACTGCGTATCCAGCGAATGCCTGAGCGGAGATTTCATCTCGTGTCTTGTTAACGTCGTTCAATTTAACCCAGATACAATCTACCAGTTCCTGAGCGAACTCTTTGGAAATAGATTTATCCATAGCCAGGTACGGATACATATACTGGTCAAAACGTCCCGGGGAAATGGAGTGGCCGTTTGCCTCAATCTGAAGAAGAATCTGTACGAACCAGAATGCCTGGCAAGCCTCGTAGAAGTTGGTTGCTCCTCTTTCCGGAACACGGTCACAGTTAGCTGCGATCTGAAGCAGCTCTGCTTTTCTTACCGGATCCGGACAGCCGGCTGCCATCTCTCTTGCCTTTGCTGCATAACGATGAGCAAAGTTGATAGCTGCGCTGTAGGTGATCACAATTGCTTCGTAGAAGTTTTTCTTCTTAATATACTCCGGATCCATCAGATCCATCTGATTCATAGCGTCGATAGCCTGTTTGATGATTCCGGTAAAACCGATCTTTAATACTTTGCCGTAATCAACACAAACATGACCAACGCCGCCGTAGAAGTAGTTTCCTACTGTGAATACGCCATTTGCGATACAGTCCTTGGTCTCCTGAGACATATAGGAATCTGCCAGTGCGCTGGTGGTTTTGCCTTCCCAATATTTGAAAGCTTCTCTTAACTCATTGGCGGTATCCTTCGGAATCTGGAACGGGTCAGCCATTCTGGTTCCCATGGTATCGAACTCTTTTTCAACCCAGTCATAGGAAAACTCCGGGCAGATTTCTGTAGAACGAAGGTTCTTGGTGATTGCTCCGACGATCAGCTCGTCCTCGTGGATCGTAATAGGAAGATTGTTAAAGATCTTCTCTGCAGCTTTCGCACGGCGCATGATCGGGGACAGACCTTCGGTCTCTTTGTAAGACTCCGTTACCAGAACTGCTCTCTCGGACTCTACATACGGAATCGCATCCACAATCGCTTTTTTAAGTCTCTTGACTCTGTCGGTCGGCTCTGAAAAACCTCTTGAAATCATAAGTATCCTCCTTAAAATTTATTGTATAGTTTGAGATTTTGTTAAATCTCTGACGCTCATATCCTTATCATACGATAAAACAGATAAAATGCACGAATACATATAAAACCGTTTCTATGTAAAATTCAGACATCCGTGTATTTTTTTATTACTATTTATAACTATTCAGCCATGCCGCAAAGTCACATACCGCTCTCACTTATATCCGTGCAGACAGGCCTTTTTATGGCGAATTAATTTCAACCGGCTGCAGGCATCCTATGAGAAAATCCGTACTCCCAGAAGCACTAAGAAGCTCTTAAGGATCTCCGGATTTCCCGGCCAAGCAGGAGATGTCGTAAGATTTCCATCTGTCACAGCCTCCCACGGCTCTTTCTCCACATAGATTCCTCCGGCCATCTCCACCTCCGGTTTTACTGCCGGATAAGCAGTTAATGTCTTTCCCTTTACCACACCGGCTGCAGTCAATATCTGGACGCCGTGACAGATCGCCGCCACCGGCTTTTGAAGCTCCATAAAATAACGTGTGATATCTAACACGCGGCCATCAAGCCGCAGATATTCCGGTGCTCTGCCGCCTGTCAGAAACAGCCCGTCATACTCTTCCAGACGCAGATACGCAAAGGACGCATTCAGTGTAAACTTATGTCCCGGCTTTTCTGTATAAGTCTGATCTCCTTCAAAATCGTGGATCGCCGTTTTTATGTTATCCCCTTTTTCCTTTTCCGGGCATACAACATCCACAGCAACCCCTGCCATCAAAAGAGCCTGATAGGGGACCATGACCTCATAATCCTCTGTGAAATCCCCAGCAATCATCAGTACCTTTTTCACTGTGTCTCATCTCCTCCTTTCTCCCATGGAAGCACATCCCCATCCTCTCTCAGATAGTCAAGAATATCTCCTACGCCTTCTCCATCAATGGAATTGACATAGAAGATCTTCTTGCACCCTGCAAGTTCCAGCCACATGGTTGCCAAATCAACCCGCGCATCTTCCCGGTCTATCTGAGTGACGATTCCTATCACGTCGCGGGTCGCTAAAGAGACGATATTGGGGCTGTAAAGAGAGTAGTCCTCCACCGCACTCATCAAAAGCCCTACCACATCCGCTTCATAGGAGTAGATCACCAGGGCCCTGGCTAAAGTTTTGTTCTCCGCATACTCCCCCGGTGTGTCAATAATCACATCATAATTGTTGATGTACTGGGTTTTATGATAAGTAATCTTTTTCCCCTTCATCGCCTGGGTAAGCGTCGTCTTTCCGGCTCCGCTTCTCCCTACCAGCATAATTTTTTTCACGTTTCCACCTCCGCAGGCAGGGATATTTCCTGTACACACCTAAGGCGTTTTATGCCTTCGTGATCGGGCAGACTGTAAATCCAAGTTCCCGTTTTGTGTACTCCAAAATTTTTTCAAATGCGATCGCCACATCTGAAATCGTCCCTGTGATGATCAGCGTTCCGCTGAAACGGTCAATAAAACCGATCTCGATCGCTGCAGCCTTAAGGGCCAGATCTGCGGTGATAATGGCTGTCTCGCTGGGTGTCTGGGTCAGAACACCGATCGCTGCCTTTTTGTAATCAATCCTCGGGTCCAGTCCAAGCTTTTTATAGATCACCGGATCCGGACTGGAAATAATATGAGCCATTGTGATCTGCTTGCCGGGAACGGATTCCTGGATGATCCGCATCAGATCATTCTGGCTTCCGTTCCATTCCTTGATCTCCATATAAAGCCTCTCCTCCTCTCCTTATATTCTCTGTTAAGAACATTTTCACTTCGATCCGCGGAATCACTTATCAGGTCCTGCATACGTCCCACGTACGTTCTATATAAGTCCTTCCTGTATACTCTATTTATTCTATCATGGGTCTCTGGCACCTTTTTTACAGGAATCAAACCTATTTTATGTATTTTTAAGACTTTCCAGCTCACTATTCTGTTTATCCTTATATTTCAATTTTACCTTTTTTTCGTTTTCCCTGTAAATTGCGCAAGGGTCTGCAGCCCCGTATAATAAACTTATATCAGACCGCCCTCCCGTTGTCTTTTACATGGCGGTCAGCAAGGAGGTTTTCCCATGACACTTCTAAAGCAGATTGAAGCTGCCGGAATTGTCGGCTGTGGAGGAGCAGGCTTCCCCACCCACAAAAAGCTGAACTGTAAAGTTGAATACCTGATCGTCAATGCTGCAGAATGTGAGCCTCTGCTGCGCACCGACCGTTGGCTTATGGTAAATAAGGCGGAAGAGATCGTGACCGCTGCAGCCATGACCGGTGCTATGACCGGCGCTGCCCACATCTACATCGCATTAAAGGAGACTTACGATGAAGAAATCAACGCACTTACGGAAGCGATCAAGAAGACTGCTTCCCCGGTTAAGCTCTTCCGGATGAAAAACTTCTACCCGGCAGGTGATGAGCAGATCATGGTATGCGATGTAACAGGAAGAACCGTTCCTCCATCCGGTATTCCTCTGGATGTTGGATGTGTAATTTCCAATACTGCTACCATGTATTCCATCTATCAGGCTTCCCGGGATCAGATCTTTACCCGCAAATACCTGACCATGACAGGCGCCGTGGCAAATCCGGTCATTGTTCATGCTCCGCTCGGCGCATCCTTTGCCGATTGCCTTGCCATGGCAGGCGGTACATCCCTTGAGGATTACCATGTACTGGTCGGCGGTCCTATGATGGGTAAGCTTTATACAAAAGAAGAAGCGAAAAATCTGGTCGTTACAAAAACCACCTCCGGATTTGTGGTGCTTCCGGAGGACACAGAGCTGATTCATAAAAAATCTGTTCCGGTTGCACTCTCATTAAAACTTGCTAAAACCAGCTGTATCCAGTGTTCCTACTGTACCCAGATGTGTCCGCGTTATCTCACCGGACATCCGTTAAAGCCTCACATGATCATGCGGAAACTGGCCTTCTGTGAGGATCCGGAAACACTTCTTTCCGATAAGGATGTGCAGCAGGCTATGATCTGCAGCGAATGTGGTTTATGTGAAAATTATGCCTGTCCGATGGGAATCTATCCGCGCCAGGTCAATCTCTACATGAAAGGGCTTCTCCGCAAACAGGGCTTCCGTTACCAGAAGCCGACCGAACCACTGCAGCAGCTTCCGGAGCGGGAATACCGCCGCGTTTCTTCCCACCGGATCGCTACAAGGCTCGGCGTGGATGCTTACTATGACTATAAGATCACAGAATGCCTCGAGCTTCAGCCTGAGCAGGTATCTATCCCACTGTCACAGCACATCGGAGCGCCATGCGTTCCTGTTGTTGTTGCCGGTCAGACCATATCCGAAGGAGCGCTTGTCGGTCAGATGCCTGAAAACAGCTTAGGCGCACGGATCCATGCAAGCATCGAAGGAATCGTTACAGAAGTAACGGATCGCTTTGTCGTAATTAAAAAAGGAGGCGGACAATGATTACCATAGGTTTTCTTGAATTAAACAGTATCTCGAAAGGAATTCTCGCTGCCGATGAAATGATCAAGGCAGCAGACATTGCTCTGATCGCCGCCCGTCCCAGCTGTCCGGGAAAGTACCAGATCTTAATTACCGGCGAAGTCTCTTCCGTAGAAGCGGCTCTTGACGCAGGTCAGGCTGCTTCGTCCTCAAATGTGATCGACCGCCTTATCCTGCCTAGGATCCATCCGCAGGTCGTTGAAGCCATCAATATGTCTTCTGCCCCGGAGCGGCTTCGTGCATTAGGGGTTATGGAGTTTTTCTCTGTCACAGCTGCCATTCTGGCTGCCGATGCTGCAGCGAAGGCTGCGGATGTGGATCTTCTGGAAATCCGGCTCGGAACCGGTATCGGGGGCAAGTCCTTTGTCACCATGACCGGTGATGTATCCGCTGTCACCGCCTCCGTGGATGCCGGAATAAAATCGGCAGAAGGCACCGGTATGGTCTTAGACAGTGTTGTCATTGCCCATCCGGATCCTGAATTATACAGACATCTGCTGTAATCATAAGTTCTTTCTCTTAGTCGGGGATCGACTCTAACCGTGACAAGTTTGTAACGCAATCGTAAGGTACGAAACCGTTACACACAATCTTTGAAATCGACAGGAGGTGTTTGATTTGAATGATTCTGATAAGCAATGTAGATTTGAAAATAGGATTCCTGGCATATCTGACAGCAACACAGATCTGAAGCTGTTTGCAAAAGCTATACTGAAAGCAGCCGGAAAAGAACGAATGTGCCTGGAGCAGGCGAAGCATCTCATTTTAGCCGGAGAGCAAAAAGCAATCCATATCGGCGTTCCCATGGTACTCGCCGTAGTGGATGAGGGAGGAAATCTGACTGCCCTGCACCGGATGGACGGAGCTCTTCTTGCAAGTCTTTCCATCGCTCAGGCAAAGGCCTTTACCGCTTTGGCTCTCCGGTCTCCTACAGGAGAATCCGCTGCCTCCGTTTTGCCCGGACAACCTCTGTATGGTCTCCAAAATACCCACCCAGGTCAATTTTGTCTCTTTGGCGGCGGCATTCCTTTATTCTCAGGAACGTGCTGCATCGGAGCCATCGGCGTATCCGGCGGCACCGTTGAACAGGATACAGCCGTTGCGGAAGCAATGACTCAGGCATATCAAGATGAACATATGTGAGACCCCATGAATGGTTCTAATCAGTGAAAGCTGACAGAAAATCGAGTAGGACGGGAGTGATTAGCTCCCGTCCTCTTACACCACTTATCCCGGCTTTGTGATTATCAGGAATTCTGGCGGAATACACCGTTTTTCTGTGAAAATATCTCAAAAAAGTCGGGATAATCTTTTACATCAAACCATAAAGCTTCTTAAGTGTTTCTTCATCATCTTTGAATGTGAAGTCGATCTGCGAGATGAGAATAGGGTTGAGGTCTGCGGTTGCCTTTTCGATTGCTTCCTTTTTCATTGAGGTGGGATACTTCCTGCAACGGAGTCAGGTCCTGCCGCTCCCGTTTTCCACAATGGATTCTTCTCTGTTTACCCTTCAAACATCTCCGCAAATTCCTCCGCAAACTCATCTTTCAGCATAAACCGGTCGATCATGCCGTTGTTCAGGTACCATTCGAAATCGGCTCCACCCTGTTCCGCGATCAGGATCAGACGGATCTCCGGATTGATGCGGCGGACCACCTCACACAGTTCGATTCCGTTCATGGTCGGCAGTGTGTACTCCGCGATCAGAAGATCATAGGCTGACGGATCTTTCTGGACCCGGTCAATAAGGGCCGCCGGGTGTGCGTACAGATCTACCGTCTTCTGACTGTGTGATACCGCTGCTTTCCATGTCTTTGCGGACTCTTCGCTGGAGACAATCGCGATCTTTTGGACATGCTTCAACCGTTTCCGGCCATCATCTTCTACCTCTGTGCTGTTCTGCGGGATCTCCAGGATAAATGTGGTTCCCTCGCCCGACTTACTCTCCACACGGATCGTTCCACCCACCGATGTCACCATATTCCGAACCACCGAAAGACCGAGTCCTGTACCCTGTCTCGATCCTTTTGTTGTGTAGAACGGTTCAAAGATCTTCTGCATGGCATCATCTCCGATTCCGCAGCCGGTATCAGATACCTGCAGGCGGATCGAATCGTTCCCTTTTGCCGCCAACCGGATCCACAACTCCTTTCTCTCGGTCTTTTCCATGGCCTGAAACGCGTTTTTGCAGAGATTCATCAAAATGTGCTCCGCCATCCGTCTGCGTCCTAACACATATAGCGGTTCCTCCGCGATCTCTGTTTTCAACGTGATCGCCGCCGGGGCAAGCTGTCGCACGATGGATACCGCATTCCTGACTTCTTCCGTAAAGTTCAGTGGTTCCAGCCGCACACCGGTATCCTGTCTGGAAAAGGCGAGCAGTTCTTTTGACAGATTCGATGCCTGATCCACCGACTTTGTGATCTCATGGATCATCTCCTGATTTTCGGAAGAGATGGATTCATCATTCTCAAGAAGCTCCGCATAGATCAGCACCGGTGTCAGATAATTGTTGAATTCATGTGCAATGTGGCTCGCCATCATTCCCAGCGACTGGATCCGTTGGTAATGTCGGATCTCGTTGTTTTTCTGGACCAGCATCTCCATTCCATGATTGATCTCTTTTAGATACGTGATCTCCTTTTGCTGGGATTCCGCCAGAAAACGGTTTCTCAGGAAAAATACCATGATCACCGCAAGGATCAGCATGTACAGGATCATCACGCCGATCAGCATGGTCATCATGCTCTCAAGCGGTCCCGAAAGTTCATGGACCGGCAGTGTGGAATTGACGATCCAGCGTTCTCCCTGAATCGAGATCGCCTGAAACGCAACGACGCGGCGGACTCTTTTTAATTCAGGATCATCCCATACATATGTATCGATCACACCGGTTCCGGAGTTCTCATTTTCCTGCCTCATGATCCAGGCATTCAGGCTGCTCATGTCAAGATATGGATACCTCTCAATACGTCCATCCACCGCTTCAAGACCGATCTGGTTCTTTACATGGTGCATGATGATGTTCATATTCTGGTCTTTGACGCTGGAATATCCGGCTTCTCCGATCTTTACCGGCGCGACGATCTTCTCATACAGCGCTCCAAGGTCCATGGCAAATGTGAGCATATAGACCTCAGATCCGACAGGGACATTCTTCTCAATATAAAGCTCATACCATCCCGTCTGATCCGATATTTCCTTTCCCGTGATCTCTGCAGGATGATTTCCGTCCTGCGAAGCCACTGCTTTCACTTCTCCGTCCGCAGATTCCCGAAACGTCTTTTTCCCCGGTTCATACCGGAATTTTGTTCCATCCGGTTCCGTTACAGTAATCCAGTTATAGACCCCTACATTTTCCTTTAAAAAGTAAGCTGTCCTCGCATTGATTCCGCCATACTCCGCCCAGACATTTTCCGGCATTCCTTCCTGGGAATAAAACAGGTCAATCTCCTCAAGCTGCTGTTCCATGTAGGAATTGAGGTTATTTCCGACGATTCCCGCCATGGTTAAAAGCTGACTTTCCTCCGTCCGGATCACCTGCTCCCGGTATTGACTGTAAAGCCGGGAACCTGCAAATATCACAACCACTGATAAAATGATCAACAGACTGACCGCCACCAGTCTTGATTTCCTTTTATTTAAAAATTCTTCCATTTTTTATTCCTACACATTCAGCATATATCCGATTCCACGTACCGTCTTCAGATACCGGGGCTGCTTCGGGTCATCCTCGATCTTGTTCCGGATCCGTTTCACATAGACGGTGATGGTATTGTCATCCACCACCGCCTCATTCCATACCTGGGTATAAAGCTGTTCCTTCGTAAACACCTGTCCCGGATGCTCCATCAAGAATCGGAACAGGGTCATCTCTCTGGCAGTAAAATTTAACGGCTCACCGTTTTTCAGGCACTCCATCTTTAAGGTATCTACCGTAAACGGACCCTTACGGATCCCGGTGTCTCCGGATGCTCCCTGGCTGTAGATCTGACTTCTGCGGATCAGCGCCTTTGCTGTCTGGATCAGGATCGCAGTATGAAACGGCTTTGTCAGATAACTGTCCGCGCCAAAGCCGAGCCCCAGCACCTGATCCATCTCATCGGATTTTCCCGACAGCATCATGACCGGCGTGTGGTCTCCAGCGGCGCGCATTGCCTGCAGCACATCATAACCACCCACATGTTCCATCATTACGTCCAGGATCACCAGATGGAACTGTTGTTTCTTTAAAAGCTCCAGAGCCTCACTTCCATCGGCTGCCTCCGTCACCTGCATTCCTTCACGGGTCAGGGCGGTCCGCACAGCCAGCCGGATCGCGCGCTCATCGTCCACCAGTAGGATTTTTTCTGTATTCATAAACTTTCTCCTGCATCATTTTTCTTTCATTATAGCAAAAAATCCTGTTCTGCGGTACAAGATCCGTACTGCAGAACAGGATTTTCATTCGTTATGTATCATTTAGATGGCAACAACGCCAAGAATCACACCGAATACCAGCATGATAAGGCTGATAATGTAGTACGGCGGAATGCTGAATTTCATATGATCTTTCAGCTCTGTTCCGGTCAGACCGATCGCAAGGTATGTTGCCGGTACTAACGGGCTTACCATTAACGCAAGGTTCTTACCGATCAGCATGGTCAGGGCAGTATTCAGGGAAGCCACGCCATAGGTTTCGCCTACCTGCATAACTAATGGCATGATGCCATAGAAGTATGCGTCTGTTCCAACACAGAGACCAAGCGGAAGCGCAAGAATACCAAAGATGATGTGAACGTACTTTCCAAGAGCTGCCGGAATGATCGCCATGATCGCATTTGCCATTGCTTCCAGCATACCGGTTCCGTCGAAGACACCTACCATAGCACCTGCGGCAAACAGTGTTGCGGAAATGATCAGGGCTGCCGGAGCATGCTTCTTGATCAGCTTGTCCTGAAGCTTCTGGTTCGGGTAGTTGACAGCCAGAAGGATGCAAAGACCAAGCATGAAGATTACATAGGATTTACCGATACCTGTGGATAACAGGGCAATCACACCTACTGTAAGTAAGAAGTTGAAGATCAGGTACGCGTTGGATTTTCTTAAATCAGCCGCCTCTTTCTTCTCTTTCTCGTCAGACTCCACCTCTACGCCTTTTCCAGCGCCGGCACCATGCCTGATCGCAAACATGCCGAGAAGTACAGCAAGAACGATGTTCATCATCAGGCCGACAACCTGAAGCGGGATCAGCATGTGCCATAACTCAGTGGCATCCATAGCGAGTACCGTAGCCGCTCTCGCTGTCGGACCGCCCCACGGAAGCAGGTTCATAACGCCCATGCAGGCACCTGTCAGGCAGAGAAGGATACGGGAGTCAATGTTCATCTTCTTATATACCGGATACATCGCCGGGATCGTAATGAGAACGGTGACAGCCGTAGTACCGTCCAGATGAGCGATCGTTGCGATCAGCGCTGTAACTACAGTGACCGCGATCACATTGTTTCCGGCTTTTTTTACCAGCCAGCCTACGATAACATCAAAGAGTCCGGTGTCTGCCAGAACACCAAAATAAATTACTGAAAAGATAAATAAGATACCATTGCTTGTGGTGGTTTTGATTCCATCCGCAATGAAGTCCATGACCTCTACCGGGGAGAAGCCAAGGATCAGGGCTGCAATGACCGGAATCACCGCAAGTACCACGATCGGAGACATTTTGCCCTTTAAGAGCAGTGCTACGATCGCAATGATCATCAGAAAACCAATAGCTGCTGTCATAATCATCTTCCTTTCTGGATATTTGTTAAATTCCTTACAGTTTCATATTTTACAGACAGCAGTTTAATTGTTCATGACTGGAAAATGACAATTTTGTCATATTTTTGCGGTTTCTTCCTGTTTCCGCTTCTGAAACTCCTCTTTGATCTGTTCCAAAAGCTCTGGTCTTTCAATCATGTCGATGCATGTTCCCGCAAGGATCTCCGAACCGGACCGGATCGCTTCATGAGCCCGCTCCGTCTTTCCCGCATCGAGATATTCCTGCGAATGCGCCGCGGTACCCTCTGGCACAAACGCTGTGCGGATGCAGCATCCGGGCACATCATACATAACATTTCCAAAGTCCGTGGATCCCGTCTTTTCACGCGGTCCGGCGAGCTGTGGTGCCTCGAATTTTCTTGCATTTTCCATGATCAGATCATTCAGGGTCAGGCACGGGATCTTTGCCTGAAACGGGTAGCTTCTCTCTATCTCACAGGTCGTTCCCGTCATCAGGCATGCCCCCTTTATAATGTCCTGAAATCTCGGAACGATGACCTTCTCTAAGTAATCCGTACTATAAGAGCGAAGTGTATACTCTGCCTTTGCCGTTCCCGGAACGATGTTCGATGGACCGCCGGCATCAAGGACCGTATAATGCATTCTGGAATCCTCAAGAACATGTTCCCTCATAAACTCGATCCCCTGAAAGGAAAGAAGCGCGGCATCAAAGGCGCTCTTCCCTTTGTGCGGGCTCATGGCGGCATGGGCCTCTACCCCATGGAAGGTAACGTAAAAGCACTCAAGGGCCATACAGCGGACATCGACGCAGGTATTGGGAGCTGCATGCATCATGAGCGCAAGATCAATATCCTGAAAGCATCCTTTCTCCTTCATAATGATCTTTCCGCCGACTGTCTCCTCCGCCGGTGTCCCATAGATCACGATCTTATAGGGCTGATCCTTACAGAGATCCCGAAGTGCCAGAGCAGCTCCGATCACAGACGGTCCCTGCATGTGATGACCGCAGGCATGACCGATCCCTTTCAGTGCATCGTACTCTGCCAGGAATCCAAAAGAAGGTCCTCCTTTTCCCTGTTCATAGACAGCACGGAAGGCGGTCGGAAGACCCGCGATCCCACGCTCGATCTGAAATCCCTTTTTCTCCAGATAATCTGTAAGGATCGCACTGGAGCGGACTTCCTCAAGCCCCGGCTCAGCCAGATCATAAATCCTGTCTGCCATTTGGGTAAGCTCTGCCATGTAAGGCGCAACGGCCTGCTTTATTGTTTCTTTTTTCATATCTCCATTCTCCTGTCACAATTTCGTGAAGATCCAAAGCGATCCGATCCATTCCTGAATTCCAAATCGATCTCTTTCAGCAGTTTTCTAAGCTCCGTCACCATCCGGTTTCTCTGTCTCACGAATGTTGTCTGATAGAACAGGCTCCAATCCGCGGGACTGTTTTCAGGGAGCGCCTTCGCGGAAGCTTTAAGAAGCTGAAGCGGACCATACGCAAAAGAAGTATCCTGTTCATACGCGGAGCCTGTGGAGTGCATAAGACGGCTGAAAACTCCTCCGACGAGACGGCAAAGGCGGTTATGTTCTTCGATCTTCTCCGTTCCCCATATATGTTCAAGCGTTTCACAACGATCAAGAACCTCTTTTAGAAGTGTTTCGATCTCATCCGCCGCCTGTTCATGCTCCTCTGAATTTTTTAACGTCTCAAAGTATGGGAGCCAGGTTTTTGCATAGCCGCGATAATCGGCAGGAAGCTTCTCCTTCGAGAGGAGTTCATACAGCAGAACGCCCACGACTCTCCCATCCCGCAAAAGCCCGTCAAGATCGATCTTGTCAAAGGTATCGTCGATCGTATGCCACCAGTACACGCCGGGACCCGGAGCATCCGAGTGTTTTCGTTCTTTTTTCGCCTCATAACGGGGATTGATGTGATATGGGATCTCTGCGCCCCAGAGCGACTGGTCCGCTCCCCGCCCGATACGCCCAAACATCATTTCCGCCGCCGGATCTACCTTCCGCACCTGCTCTTTCAGCCATTCCTCGCCCTCAAGCCCTGCTGTCCGGATCGCAAGCGTATGGTCTGCTCCTTTTGATCCCAGAAGATCAAGATTCAGGTGAGCGATGCAGTGCTCCTCAAGCTCATCCCAGTGGTAATCACAATACCAGGTGGATCCCATATAGCGCCCATTGGAATGTCCCGGCCACCAAGCGATCCGCAGGGAATAGAACATCTCATCCTGATGTTCTTTCATATAACGAGCAAGCTCCAGAGCCAGCGCATTTGCCGTGCAGTTGTCAAAAGCGCCACGATACCAGGTATCATAGTGACCGGAGAGCAGGACAAAATCCCTGCTCTTTCCGGGGATCTCGGCGATCGGCAGCGCGACGTTTTTTACGCATGTGTCCACCTCGCTGGAAAGCTGCGCAAAAAGCTGTTTTCCTTCTGCCTCATATATTTTCAACTTCCGGATCAGTTTCTCCCCGCAGGGCTTTGAGACGGCGACCACCGGCATCCGTAACTGGAACAGAGACGAGTCCATATCCGGAGTTCCCCAGACAGGACTTACCGTGTCCTCATGGACCGCATCCTCGTCGGAGGTCCAGATCTGGATCCACCCGGCCGCACCATGCTGCTCCAGCAATTTTGCGTAACGCTCATCAAACCCATACCCGAGGACAAGCTTTCCGGCAACCGTTTCCATAAACCGTTTCTGCTCTGAAAGGGAGACTTCTGTTTTTGTTCCGGGATCGTAGATCAGTGGAACCTCGATCATTTCTTTTGTGCTCTCCGAGAAAGATCTTGGACGGCATGGGAACTCCTCACCATCCGCGATAAGGACACTGCTCACCGGATTGCTCAGATAAGCCGGAAAATCCTCCTCATGGCAGGAGATCCCGGATTTTTCCAATACATCAAGAATATACCTGACCGCGCGATACGCCTCCGGTTCACCGGAAAGCTTGTCGAACGAACAAAGGTACTCCAGATGTTCTCTTAAACGCTCCTTCACTTCAAAATCCTGCATCTTCTCTTTTCCTCCGTCTTAATAGCCGATCATGAGTGCCCCCAGCATGAACAGACATCCGAAGAATGTCCAGATCAGGAATAACGGCATCATGAATTTTAACCATTTTACATACGGGATCTTCGAAACGACGAGATACCCCATCAGCGCAGAGGATGTCGGAAGAACAGAGTTTGAAAATCCGTCTCCGAGCTGGAACGCAAGAACGGCTGTCTGTCTCGTGATACCGATCAGATCCGCAACCGGTACCATAAGCGGCATGGTAACTGCGGCCTGTCCGGTACCGGAGGTGATCACACAGTTGACAAGGGACTGTGCGAGGAACATTCCGATGGCTTTTAAGGACTGCGGAAGAATGTTTACGATACTTGCGATCGCATGGACGATGGTGTCAAGGATCATTGCGTCAGATAAAGCAAGCTCAACACCGCGGGCAATACCGACGATCAAAGCTCCCACAACGATTCCCTTCGCTCCGTTTCCGAACGTAGCGGCGATCTTGTTTGGGCTATAGCGGTTCACGATACCGCAGAGCACACCCATCGCGATGAAGATCGCAGACATCTCCTCAAAGTACCAGCCGAGTTTACTGAGTCCATAGATCAGAACTGCAAAGCCTGCTACGATCACTGCCAGAGTCAGGCCATGGGTCAGGGTCATCGCTTCTTCCGTATCATCGAAAACAAATTCCTGATCATCCGGCTCTCCGTAAATGATGCTCTTTGTCGGGTCCGCTTTCACGCGCTTTGCGTACCAGGTAATGTAGACCGTATCGATCACCAGAAGAACTCCGAGAATAAAAATACGGTAACCCATACCGGAAAACATCGGGATCTCCGCAATATCCTGGGCAACACCGACATTGAAGGGATTCAGGATTCCGGCTGTAAATCCGGATGCGGCGCCCATAGCGATCATTGCGGTACCTGTCACTTTGTCAAGTCCCAGAGATGCCGCAAGGGCAATTCCGATCGGCACAAAGATCATGACCTCAGCAGACATTCCCATCGTTGTTCCAAAAACAGAAAATAACAGCAGAAATGCAGGGATCACAAAATACTCGCGGCCGCGGAAGGCTTTCGCCATCTTCTTACAGAGAACTGTGAGGATCCCTGTGGATGTGATGATCTCAAAAGAGCCGCCGATAATAAGGATAAACGTAACTGTGCTTGCCGCCTTTACGATCGCCCTGTAGATCAGTGCCGGAACGGTTAAAAAGCTTACCGGATGAGATTCGACATAATGGAAGCTCCCCGCTTCCACGAGGGTTCTGTTTGTCGCCTCATCCGTATACCGGGTATACTCTCCGGCAGGCACAACATAAGTGGCTGCGACTGCCAGAAGGATCAGCGCTACAAGGATCACAAATGTGTGCGGTGCCTGAAAAGGCTTTTTTTCTTTTAATGGTTTCATACTTTCAATCCTTCCTTGATTTGTTTTCTTTCTTAGACTATAATCAAGATATAAAATTAAAGCAAGTTTAATATTTTTATTGTTTTATTTAATATTATTTATTTTTATGCGTGATTACAAATATTTATTCAGGGAAAGGACCAGCGAAACGCCATGGATATGCGGGAACAGCTCTATATGCTCGAAATTGAAAAACACAGGGGAATTAAGGATGCGGCCCAGGCCCTGCACATCTCTCCGCCTGCACTCAGCATATTTTTAGGAAATCTTGAAGAACGCACCGGGACAAAATTTTTCGACCGGATCGGGAAACAGTTTGTCCCAACCGAGGCCGGAAAGATCTATTTGGAACATGCAAAAGAAATGATAAAAATAGAAGCCCATTATGAAAATGAGCTTCAAAAATACATGGGTGGCTCTTCGGGAACGATCCGTTTCGGAATCCATCCCAGAAGAACACTTTATCTTCTTGCGAAGGCACTGCCTGTTTTTTCCGCCCGCTATCCGGATGTGAAGCTGGTCCCATACGAGGAATCTACTGAGCAGATGATCCGGCATCTGCTTGCCGGAGAGCTTGATTTTGCCATCGTCAATGAATCCTCCAGCCATCCGCTGCTGGAATACTGTCCTCTCTATGAGGACTATATGGTCGCTGTTGTCTCCGCCGATCACCCACTGTGCGCGGGCGCGGCAAAGAAAAGCCGGAAAGATCCATGTCCAAGGATCGATCTCAAACAATTTAACGGGGAACGTTTTATCCTGCAAAAGCCGGAGCAGTCCTCCAGACACTACACAGACCTTGCCATTGCTTATGATCACGCTGAACCGGGACAGGTCTTTCTCCTTGAAAATCTTGAATCTGCCTGTCAGCTCGCAGCAGAAGGCTATGGAATCGCATTCAACTTCTACCAGTACATGAAAAATTTCCGCTATCCCAAGCCTGTCCGCTGCTTCCGGATTGGAAATCCAGCTGATACTACCAGCTACTCCATCGTTACGCTGAAAGGAAAACAGACACTTCCGGCGATGGAGGAGCTGATCCGGCTGCTGCAGGAGTCCGCGTGAGGGCTATTGATTGTTCATAAGCATAAAAGAGTGGATAGTGCCCCGTTCAACTACGGCAGGCAAAATGCCCAACACATAGCGGCTGCATCTATCCACTCATATTATAAGTATACGCAAAATAGCGGAGAATTGCAATGGGGGTATGGATTTTTTGATTCACGTGAAAATTTCAAAAGTAAATTCCGTTTACTATCATTCGCACATTCGTGTCTTTTTGTGTACCAGGAAATTTTTCGGCATTTCCCGATATACAAAACAGGCAGCCGACCCATCCCTGAATCAACTGCCCATTCCCGTTCATCAAATATCCAATTTTTAAATTTTCTTCTTCTCTTCCTTCTCCAAAATCTTCGCCTCTTCCATCATCTCTTCTGCCTCCTCCTCTGTCTCCTCCGGAGTCTCATCTTCTATCGGAAGTTCACCGATGCTGATAAAGATCCGCGCGACAGCAAGGGGAATAAAGCCTACGCAGGCACCGAGGGCGTTGCCGAAGGCAGCTACACCGGTGACACCAAGGAGGGCGCCGAGAAAGAACATAAGTACCGTGTTGCTGTAGAGCACGGCTTTTCTCTTAAATTCTTTATCTTTTGTCAACGCATACTGCGTCCAGCCGAGGACGGATTGTTTGAAGTTGTTTGTGATGAAGACCGTCGCGCTGTTGAAACCATCTGCGCCGGAATATACACCCCACTGGAATGCTGAACAGAAAAAGATCGGGTAAACACCCGCAATCGGCGAGAACCAATCCGGCAGCAGGGCCGTAAGTCCAAGACCGGCCGCATCCACCCAGATCGCCAGCTTCCGCATATGTAAGTTTGTATAGTTTGTCAGCATATAGGAAGCGATCACACCGCAGGCGAAGATCACCATCGCCAGAAGACGAAGTCCCAATTCCTCCCATTCCATAAATCGGACGTTCGAAGCCATCTCCATCAGGTTTCCTGTCTGTGCAGAGCCGAAGACTCCGACATGGGAAAGGATTGCATAACCGCCGAGGAAACCGCCCACAAAGGAAATATTCCAATGCAGGATCGCGTCCAGACGTCTTTGAATCATTTTTATCATAATCTGTACCGCCTTTCTGCGCATGATTATATCATGAATGCTCTGCCCCTTCAACATAAAGACATGTTCTAAATTGCGTTCATACATCCAAAAAAGCGGGAAGCGATATCCAGCGCCTCCCGCATTTTCTAAACAGCCATATCCTGATCCGGATTTTATGCCTGCTTCTCAACCTTCGTAAACTTTTCCGCGATCTTAAGAAGCAGCTCCACTGTCTTCTCCATGGACTGAATGCAGATGAACTCATACTTTCCATGATAGTTATGTCCGCCGGTACAGAGGTTCGGACATGGAAGTCCCATGTAGGAAAGCCTTGATCCATCCGTGCCTCCGCGGACCGGATTGATCGCCGGAGTCTCGATGCCAAGCTCCTTAAATGCCTCAGCAGCCACATCCATCAGGTACATATGCGGACGGATCTTCTCAGCCATATTGTAGTAGGTATCTGCGATCTCCACCTCGACGGTTCCCTCACCGTACTTCGCGTTCAGGAACTCGCCGATCTTCTTTCCGAGCGCTTTCCTCTCCTCAAACCGCGTCATATCATGGTCACGGACGATATAGTGGAGAGTTGTATTCTCCACATTTCCACCGATGTGGTTTAAGTGGAAAAATCCCTCGTACTTCTCAGTATACTGCGGCTTCTCGTTCTCCGGCAGCATCGACTGGAATTCCAGACCGATCAGGATCGAGTTTTTCATCTTGTTCTTTGCGCTTCCCGGATGAATGTTGCTTCCATGGATCGTGACTTTCATGGATGCCGCGTTAAAGGTCTCATACTCCATCTCGCCCCAGGCGCCGCCGTCAACAGTGTAAGCCACATCTGCGCCCCAGCCGGGAACATCAAAGAAGTCAACGCCGTGTCCGACTTCCTCGTCCGGTGTGAAAGCGATCTTGATGGTTCCGTGCGGGATCTCCGGATGTGTCAGAAGTGTCTCTGCCATGGTCATGATCTCGGCAATTCCCGCCTTGTCATCTGCACCTAACAGTGTCGTTCCGTCGGTGGTGATCAGATCCTGTCCCACATAGTTTTTTAAGAATGGGAACATCTTTGTTGTCATCTTCACTCCGAGCGCCTTATTTAAAGTGATATCCTTTCCGTCGTAGTGTTTGACGAGCTGCGGGCGGACATTCTCATCCGGACAATCCGGTGAAGTGTCCATATGCGCAAGGAAGCCGACAGTCTGGCAGTTATAATCCCCGTTTGCCGGAATCGTTCCGTACACGTAACCGTGCTCGCTCATGGAGACATCCTTCACCCCGATATTCTTTAACTGTTCGGACAGAAGCTTCGCCAGAGCGAACTGTTTTTGCGTACTCGGAACTGTTCCCGCATCCTCTGCGGACTGCGTATCGAATGCTACATACTTGAGGAAATAATCAACTACTTTTGACATAACCCTTCTCCTTTACCGTATCATTATTTATCAGACATCCACGACCTTTTTTACTGACCGCGGTTATGTCCCGCAGCAGCCTGCTTCGTCCGGATCGTTCCGGGTCCACAGCATTACTGCTTCACAGGAATTTTCCGCTGTTGCGGTTTTATCCTGGCCGTTCCTTAATAGTTTCCCCTGAGGATCTTCGCAAGCTCTGAATTTTCATCCAGAATGATCGTCTTATTGTCTCCCTTGAGACTCGCCTTTAGCGCGTCCAGACTGCGGATATAATTATAGTAATCGGCCTTTCCCTCGTCATTGTACGCGCCGGAAAGGATCCTCATATACTCTGCCTCGCCTTCCGCCCGGATCTTCTCCGCCTGGGCCTGCGCCTCGGAGATGATGATGGAGACCTCTTTATCCGTACTGTTCTTGATGACATTGGACTGGTACTCACCGTCTGCGATATATCCGGCAGCGATATTCTGCCGTTCGGAGATCATACGCTGGTAAACAGCCTCCTTGTTGGAATCCGGGAGGTCTAAAAGCTTCGTCTCCACCTTTTTTACCTTGATTCCGTAGCTGTCCAGAGAAGAACCGATCTTTTCTGTGATCATCTCTGCCAGCTTTCCGTCACGGCCGGAGATCACATCTGCCTGATCCGTGGAGGAAATGACATTTTTTACAGCATTATATACAACGACGGAAATTCGGCTTTCCGCATTTGCTTTGTTCGCTCCGAGTCTGGAAAGGTATGCCAGCGGATCTGTAACACTCCACAATGCAAAGGAATCCGTTACCATCACCTTTTTATCCCTTGTATTAACCTCACTCGGAATAAGGTCATAGATCATCTCATAATTAGGAATCGACTGTGTTGTCTGAAGAAACGGGATCTTAAAGCTGAGACCCGGCGTCTCGACCACCCGGACCACTTTTCCGAACTGGAGAATGAGCTTATACTCGTCATTGTATGTGCTCACCATACTTCCCTGAAGCAGAACAACGATCAGAAGAAGAACAACGATTCCTATGATTCTTTTTCCTGTCTTTTTCATTTAGTTCCCTCCTCCCGTCTGTGCTGCGCTGCCGGAAACTGCCTCTGAAAATGGTTCTAACGGCAGCAGCGTCTGTGTGCCGTTTCCGCCGGTGATGATGACCTTGAGATCCGGAAGAACTTCCTCCATAGTCTCATAGAACATACGCTTTTTTGTGATCAGCGGGTACTTCACATACTCCGCGTATGTGTCCTCGAAACGCGCCACCTGACCGTTTGCCTCGTTGATCCGCTGTTCCTTGTATGCCTCGGCATCCTGCAAAAGCTTATCGGCCTTTGCCTTCGCCTCCGGAATGTTCTCAGACTGATATTTCTTTGCGGAGTTGATCGCCGTCTCCATGCCCTGTTTCGCATCCTCAACCGCCTTGAACGCATTCGCCACATCATCTCTCGGCATTTCCGTATCCTGAATCGACACGTTGTAGATTCCATATCCGATATTTTCCTCGACAAGACGATTTGTGAGCTGCTCTTTGATCCGCTCCTGAATCTGAGTCTTTCCGGTAGTGATCACATCATCAACATTATAAACTCCGACGGTATCGCGGATGTAGCTCTGAGCCAGGTTCTTGATGATAGACTCGTACACACTTCTGTGGCGCACCGCCTGAACCGGATCTGTGACCATGTATTCCACATAGAAATCCACGTTTGTGAGATTGAAATCCTTTGTGATCATCAGGCTCTCGTTCTCGATGGATACCGGATTGTCTATGGAGGCGCCGTCCGCCCGGGCCGGGTCCGTCGTGTAGCCGATCTGCATACCCGTGATGGCTTTGGAAACCTTAGTCACGCGCTGGATCACCGGAATTTTAAAGTGAAGACCTGATGCCTCCTCCACCGACGGTTTTCCGAACGTGGTAACCACCGCCATCTCCTCCTCGGAAAGAGTATAGAAGCTGTCAAAGGAAAGCACTGCCGCCGCGAGGACGATCACAACCGCAGTCACCGCAAAACCTGTGTGCTTCGGAACCCGGATCCCCGGCCCCTTTTTCTTCTCCTTCTTCCCGGAGCCTTCCTCCGGCTGTTCGTACACCACGCGCTCTGCCTTATTTTCTTTCCGCTTCTTTGCCCCCGCAAATAGTTCGTCCAGTGTCCCATTCTGTTTTAACGCACGGAACACAAACGCCGCAATCACAACGAGCCATATGACCATTTCAATCATTCGCTGTCTCCTCCTTTTTCTTCCTTCCGGTCAAGATCCTGCTGGATCCCTTCCAGGTAATGGACATACATGTCCCGGTGGCTCCGGATCCTGTATGCTTCCGGCACCACTTCATCATAGGTAAAGCTTTTTCTTCCGCCCTCTTCCATCCGTTCCCAGAAACGGTTCACCGCATCAAAAGGAACATAATAGATCTCGTTCTCCGCTGTGAAGGAGAGGATAATGAAGGCAACTCCGCCCTGGGCTTCAAATTCCTTCATAAATGCGATCTGGTGCGGGTGGATGTTCTGAAGTGGGAACGTACTCACCGCACATTCCTTCGCGTCAAAGCAGACCGGAATCCCCTGAACCGCGCCGATATAGTCGACCGTACTTTTCATATCGAAGTACGCCAGCGTGATATGACGGCTCTTTTTGTCGATCTCGATGGGCGTGATCGGGGTCGGGATCTTCTGGATCAGGGCCAGCTTCTTTTCCCGGTAGCTGTCATTGGTCCGGTTGATCAGATCTTCCAACGTGGAACCACGAAGGCCCCTGGTTTTCCATGTTCCCATAGCTGTTCCTTATCATCAATGTAAATATTTTTGAATGATTTACATAAGTTTTTTATGTCAACCATTTGTTTGTCACATGCCTGTCCGGTGCTGCCAAGTTTTACAACCTGATCCCGGTCTCTTTCAGTACCGAACCGAAATATCCCGGCAGCGGCGCCTCAAACACCTTCATAGAAAGATAGGCAAACGGTTCCGCAAGTTTCGGAAACTCCAGACGGTAAGAATGTAAGAGCTGATACTTCACGGTCCGCCCTGATGGGTTGACTTTCGAAACTCCGCCGTACTTGAAATCCCCTACGATCGGATGCCCAAGAGATGCTAAATGGGCGCGGATCTGATGGGAACGTCCGGTCAGAAGTGTCACTCTGAGCAGCGTAAACCTTCCATCCGTTGCGATCGGCTCATATTTTGTCCGGATCCGTTTCGGCTCCTCGTCTCCGCCTTTTCCTTCAAATCGTTTTGCCTCCACATCCGTGAGGATCCGCACCTGATTCTTCTTCTCATCCTTTAAAAGCCAGCCGTCCACCGTCTTCACGTCCCGGATCTCGCCGGATACAAGACACTGATAATACTTATGGATCGAGCGGTCTTTAAACACGCCGGAAAGCATCTGAAGCCCCGCCAAAGATTTTCCTGCAGCCACGATACCGCTGGTATTCCGGTCCAGACGGTTGCAGACCGAAGGGCGGAACGCGCGGAGCCCGCTCTCCGTGAGCTTGCCGCTCCCCAAAAGATAATCGATCAGATACTCCACCAGAGATTCATCGGTCTCCTTAGCCTTCTGCGACAGCATACCCGCCGGTTTGTTGACCAGAATGATCTCGTCATCCTCATAGAGAATATCGAGATCTACTTTCTTTACCTCCTGCACCTGAACACTGGAAAATTTTTCGATGGTGTCCTCCGCAAGAAACAGCTTCACGACATCGCCCTCGGCGAGTTTTTCATTTCCCTCACACTTTTTCCCGTTCAGCGTGATGTTCTTCTTGCGCATCATCTTATAGAAAAAGCTCTTCGACGCCTCATTCATGTACTTCGCGAGAAATTTATCCAGGCGCTGTCCCGCCTCGTTCTTTTCAATCACGATCTCTCTCATTTTTTATTCCCCTACATGGAAAGACTCTTTAATAACTTTAAAACATGCGGAGCGCTTCCGTCATCCTCTTCCTCTGTGACGGTCTTAAGCTCAGAAAGCCTCCGTAGGAACTTTTTCTCCTCGTTCATGACCTTCGCATTTCCGTCCAGCTTCCAGCCCACCAGCATCTCGTTTAAGAATTTTTCCGCCTTCCTCCTGTCCACGTTTTTGTTCGGACAGTAGAGGTAGACCCCGGTCGGATGGACGACCGCAGCGTCCACCGGCATGATCAGGTCATTCGATGTAATGATCAGATCGTATAAGATCGGAAATTTCTCCTCGTATGGAACACACGCGTCGTGAAATTCCGCCGGGACCTCCGGGATCCTCGCTGCAACCACCAGTGGGGACGCGAGGTTTGCCATCGGCAGCACCGTGAGGATCGCACTGATCGTGACAAGATTTTTATAGATCTGCTCCGTGATAAAGTTTCTTAAAATAAGCTGCGCAACAATCGCCAGAATAAACAGTACCACAAAGAAAAGCTGACGTTTCTTGTGGGCGGTACGGTAACGGTAAGTTCCTTTTTCCAGTCGTAATTTCAAGTTTTTCCCTCTTTTCTGCTATACTTTGTAAATTTTCAGTGCTCTGTCCCGCAGTCGGAGGTTACCAGTTGATAAACCCCATCAGGATCTCATGCGGAACGATCCGGCAGAGAACATAGAATGCTTTCATCCACGGGCCATATACCGAGATCCGTTTGCCCTTCATACTGTCCAGGAGAGCTTTTTTCACTACTTTTTTCGGATCTGCCATCGTGAGTTTCTTGATAGGTGCAAGCTTTCCTCCATTGAGTGCGATCCCGAAAAACTCCGTCTCGACCGGTCCCGGACAAACCGCTGTCACATAGATCTCCCTCTTTTTTAACTCGGCAGCCAGAGCCCGGCTGTAGCTCAGCACAAAGGACTTTGACGCGGCATAGACCGCGAATCCCGGCTGCGGCATAAACGCCGCTGCGGAGGCAAACTGGATGATCCGGCTGTTCCTTGAGATATACGGAAGTACCATCTCCGTCACCGCCACCAGAGCTTCATCGTTTAACCGTACCATTCCGGTGGAAAGACCGCGCGAGATCGTTCCCGCGGCACCTGTCTTTCCGTATCCCGCGCCGTTTACAAGGATCTTCACATTCGGCTGTTCCTGCTCTAAAAGTCCGGAAAGCATGCGAAGGTCTTCCTCACTTGAAAGATCGAACGACAGGATCCGCAAGGACACAGGAACCTTTCCAACAAGTTCCTCCAAGCGGTCCTTTCGTCTGGCGATGACCCAGATCTCCTCCAGTGCCGCAAAATGATCCGCAAGGAGATACACCATCTCTCTTCCCATTCCCGACGACGCGCCGGTCACGATCGCAATCTTTTTTCCACTCATGAAATCTGCCTTTCTAAAAAACATGGTCGAGCTGTATCAATGCTCATCTTTTTACAGATCCGTGCAGGATAACGCCGTTATTTCTTTCGTCCTCCCTGCTTCGGCTTCGGTCTTCTCCCACCGGTCTGTCCGGCCATTCCCTTTGCTCTGCCGGATAAGACCTGGCGACCTTTTCCTTCCGTTTTCCCGTTCCCGGGCTTTTTTCCGGTCCTCGTTCCGACTTTTTTTCTATCTGCGATGTCCTTCGTCATCTTCCTTGGCTTGATCAGGCATTTCTGGTCAAATCCGATGAGATCCTCTCTTCCGGCCTTGATCAGTGCCTCTTTTACAAGATCATAGTTGTCCGGATTCCGGTACTGGATCAGGGCACGCTGCATCGCCTTCTCATGCGGGTTCGTCGGCACATAGACCGGTTCCATCGTCCGCGGATCCAGCCCTGTATAGTACATACATGTAGAGATCGTCGACGGTGTCGGGTAAAAATCCTGTACCTGCTCCGGCATGTATCCAAGATCCCTTAAGTGTTCCGCAAGCTCCACCGCCTCTTTCAAGGTGGAACCCGGGTGGGAGGACATCAGGTATGGAACGAGATACTGCTTTAAGCCCAGCTTCTCATTCATCTTTTTATATTCCTGAGCAAACTTCTCATAGACGGAATTCTCCGGCTTTCCGAGAAGTCTGAGCACCTGATCCGAGACATGTTCCGGGGCAACCTTCAGCTGTCCGCTGACATGGTACATGCAGAGTTCTCTTAAAAAATCCTTTTTCTTGTCCGCGAGAACATAGTCAAAACGGATGCCGGAACGGATAAATACCTTCTTCACCTTCGGCAGCGCCCGGAGTTTTCTTAAGAGGGCGATATAATCCGTATGATCCGCGATCAGGTTTTCGCACGGCTTCGGGAAGAGGCACTGTTTTCCAGGACATGCTCCGTATTTCAGCTGTTTTTTGCAGGCCGGAAAGCGGAAGTTCGCCGTCGGGCCGCCCACATCGTGGATGTATCCCTTAAAATCAGGTTCCTTTGTCAGGTATTTCGCCTCATCGATGATCGATTCGTGGCTTCGTACCTGAATAATACGCCCCTGATGGAACGTCAGCGCACAGAAGCTGCAGCCGCCGAAGCAGCCACGGTTGCTGATCAGGCTGAATTTCACCTCCGAGAACGCCGGGATCCCGCCTGCCGCATCGTAGGACGGATGCCACCGCCTCATATAAGGAAGTGCGTAGACATCATCCATCTCCTGAACAGAAAGCGGTTTTGCCGGTGGGTTCTGGACAACATAAAGGTTGTCCCGGTACTGCTCCACAAGACGTTTTCCCGAGAAGGCATCCGTATTTTTATACTGGATATTGAAGCTTTCCGCATAACGTCTCTTATCTGTTTTGATCTCATCATAGGACGGCAGGGTAACCGCATCGTATACGGAATCCAGACTGTCCGTCTTATAGACAGTTCCGTCGATAAATGTGATATCCTTCACATCAAGACCGGAGTTCAGCGCGTCCGCGATCTCAACGATAGACTTCTCGCCCATTCCGTAGGAGATCAGGTCTGCCTGGGAATCCACAAGAATCGAGTGCTTCACCTTGTTCGACCAGTAATCATAGTGGGCCAGGCGCCGTAAACTCGCCTCGATCCCGCCGATCACGATGGGAATATCCTTATAAACGGAACGGATCAGGTTGCAGTAGACCACTGCCGCGTAATCCGGCCGCTTTCCCATAACACCGCCCGGCGTGTAGGAATCCTTATCGCGGCGTCTCTTTGAGACGGAATAATGGTTTACCATGGAGTCCATATTTCCGGCGCTCACGAGGAAGCCGAGACGCGGTCTTCCGAGAACCTGGACGCTCTCTTTGTCCTTCCAGTCCGGCTGGGCGATGATCCCGACCTTGTATCCGTAGGATTCCAGCACACGGCTGATGATTGCGGAACCGAAGGACGGATGGTCCACATAGGCGTCTCCGCAAACATAGACGAAATCGCACTGGTCCCAGCCTCTTTTTTCCATATCTGCCCGGCATACCGGGAGAAAATCATGTATCATATGTTATGTCCTTATTCATTTTATCGTTGAACCGGCAAATGAGCCAATCTTATAAAAACTATAGTAATTCTCTGTAATCGGAGATCACCGCATCCGCAAGCGCTCTCTTCTCATCCATCAGATCTGCCGAAAAATCATCCTCCATGGCGATCACCGGCATCCCCGCCGCTTTGCCTGCCATGATCCCCGCCGGGATATCCTCAAACACGAGGCAGTTCTCCGGTTGCACACCAAGACGTTTTGCGACTTCGAGGTAGATATCCGGCTCCGGCTTTCCGTGAGCCACCTCACAGGCTGTCACCACCGCATCAAAGTATTCTTTCACCTTCAAAGATGTCAGGACCGCATCTACGATCTCGCTTCCGTTGCTGGTCCCGATTCCTGTGCGGATCCCGTTCTCCTTGCAGTATTTCAAAAATTCCAGCACACCCGGCTTCAAGGGTACTTCATGACGGTACTTGTCGATCGACATCCGGGTCCAGACTGCCTTAATCTCGTCAAGGCTTAACGGGAGATCAAACCGCTCCTTAAAATATACCGCCGTCTCCGAAAAGCTCATTCCCTCGATCGCTCTCTGGATATCGTCCGGGCATTCATAGCCGTAAGCTCCCAAAAATTCGATATCGATCGCCTCCCACATCCACATGGAATCCACCAGAGTCCCATCCAGATCAAAAAGCACCGCCTTTTTATTTTCCAAAAAATTCTTTATCATAAGTTTTCCAACAACTCCCGTTCTTTATCCGTCAGTTTCCGGTATTCCCCGGTCTTTAAAGCATCATCGAGCTTCAGCGGCCCCATAGACAAGCGTTTTAAGTGAAGCACCGGACAGCCGGTCTCCTCCATCATGCGCTTAACCTGATGGAATTTCCCCTCGTGAAGCGTGAGCCGCACGAGACTCTCCGCCGCTGTCCCCGTCTTCCGGTCCTCCGCTCTTCTCTCTAAGATCTCCAGCTCCGCAGGCATACAGGAAAGTCCGTCCGCAAGCGTCATTCCTTCCCGGAACTTATCTACCGCCTCATCTGGGACAAAGCCCTCGCATCTCGCCTCATACACCTTATCCACGTGATGTCCCGGTGAGAGAAGACGGTGGGCCAGCGCCCCATCGTTTGTGATGAGAAGCAGACCTTCTGTATCGATATCAAGACGGCCCACCGGGAACAGGTCTTTTCGGCTTTTTTCATCGATAAGATCCACCACGGTCTTTCTGCGGCGGTCCTCCGTCGCGGAGATCACGCCCTGAGGTTTATTTAAAAGGTAATATTCCAGTTCCACGTATTCTACCGGCGCATTGTCAAGACAGATCGTGTCTTCGCCTTTCTTTATCTTCGTCTCAGGCTTTTTTACAATCACACCGTTCACCGTGATCCGTCCTCTCCGAATCATCTCCTTGAGCTCCGTCCTCGTCCCTTTTCCCATATCAGCCAGATATTTATCCAACCGGATTGCTTTTTCCAAGTATTTCTCTCCTTCCGAATCCCGTGCTTTTCTGGTCCAGTCCGTATTCATTCTATTGGGAAATGCAGAATTCCCGGAAAATATGGACTTTTAAATAAAAAAGCACACTATCTTTATCATATCAAAATTCCGGTGAAAGTACAATGAAAATAATAGAAAGAGTTTATCTGGTGTTACAGTTCAGCCATGCGCTGGTTTGAATGAGAAAGTGTGTTGCAAGCTTGCTTGCATAAGCACTTTTTCATCCAAATCAGCATATGGTGGAACCACCAGGCTTCTTGTTTTCATGAATATGAAAACAAGAAGATGTAATGGCTGAACTGTAACTATCTGGGGCACCCGGTAAACCTGATCTAAATATCCTCATTAGGAGTATTTATGATAAAGACATCAATCCTGGCTCTTTTCTCCCTGCTTTTTATGATCTTTCACGCGGGCCTTGTGACAAAAGGTGCAGCAGCAGGACTTCTTTTGTGGTATTCTGCAGTGGTACCGGCGCTGTTTCCATTTATGGTTCTGTCCTCCATTCTCTCTGCCTCCGGCGGGATCTCCTGGCTTATGCAGCCGTTTACGGTGGTTTTCCGTTTCTGCGGGCTGTCAGCAGACGGATGGTATGTTCTCCTCACAGGGCTCCTCTGCGGCTGCCCTATGGGCGCAAAAACGTGCGCAGACTTTCTCGCGGAAAGGCGGCTCAGCTCCAGCGAGGCAAAGTTTCTCTTCGCCCTCTGTAATCACCCGAGTCCCATGTTTCTCGCAGGTTTCGTTTATCCCATGTTTGCCGCTCAGTTACCGCTTTTTTGCTTTGTCTTTGCCATTTACATGCCGCTCCTGCTGCTCGCTATCCCGGCACACTTCATTTATCACGCTCCTTTTAGTCCTGAATCCATCCCGGAAAATTCCGGTATTTCCCAACAACATCCAACTCCGAATTCCGCCAATGCGTTTTCTTCAAAGCACACACGATCAGATAAATCGTCCAGTTCTGCACTTTCCCTGGATGCCGCGATCCTGAATTCCGCAGAGATTCTTGTAAAGATCGGCGGCTACCTGATCTTTTATTCCATTTTGATCCTTGTGATCCGGAATACTCCTGAGATTCCAGCCCCAGCCCGTCTGTTTTTCTCTGGCGCAATGGAGATCACAACGGGGATCCGTACTGTCAGCGATTCTCTTACATATCCATATTCCGCTATCGCAGCTGCTGCCATATTCTCTTTCGGCGGCTTTTCCGCCATGTCGCAGACAAATGCAGTGATCCGGATACACCGATCCTCATCGGGATCCGCCGGCAGGACGATCTCCTGCGGCGGCCGGCAGAATTCTGTGCACGAAAAAACTGCCGGACTCTCCATCCGGCAGTATCTTCTCTGGAAAATTGCCCACGCCTCCCTGACAGCTGCCGTCATGGCAGTCCTCACCGGTGTTCTGCGTTTTTCCATATTTTAAATTCGTTTTGTTTCCATCAGCGATTCTGTACAGACTGACTGCATTAAGCGTTCTTACCATCGGTCTCCGGCGCAGCGTCTTCCTCTTTCTCTGTGATGATTCCGGAGGAAAGTTCCTTTCTGTTGGAGGAAACGATATCGTAGCTGGACTTCATGGAGTTCATGAACGCGTCGAAGCGGCCCTGGGCGCCTTCCATTGTGTGGTTCATAATTGTCTGAAGGCTCTTTAACATATCATCTGTGTACTGGATAGATCCCTGACGGACACTGTTTGCGTCAGCGACTGCGTTGTCAACGATAGTCTGGGCCTGGGCCTGGGCCTGCTCGATGATCTCATTTGCCTGGGCGTAAGCTCTCTGCATGATCTCGTGCTCGTTTACAAGCTCGTTTGTCTGGGCCGTTGCCTCTGCGAGCATTGCGTCTGCCTTGCTGTGGGCATCAGAGAGGATCGCATCCTGGTTGCTGATGATCTTCTGATACTGCTTGATCTCATCCGGGATTCTTAAGCGAAGCTCCACTAAAAGCTCGTCCAGCTCCTCTTTGTTTACGATGATCTTTGTTGTAGATAACGGCTGAAATTTACAGCTGTCGATATATTCCTCAATTTCATTGATTAACTGTTCAATTCTGCTCATGTCGTTTCCTTTTCCTTTCCCTTACACCTGACTGCCTTGTCTCTCACACAGTCTCTTATGTACTTCATCCGCCACATAAGGTGTTACAAAATTCGAAATATCCCCGCCGTAAGCCGCAACTTCCTTTACGGTACTGGAACTTAAGTACGCGTACTCAAGGCTCGTGGTCAGAAATACTGTGTCTATGCTGGTATCCATCACGCGGTTTAACTGGGCGATCTGGAGTTCATATTCGAAGTCAGTGATCGCGCGGAGTCCACGGACAACGGCGTTGGCGTTGCATTCCTTTGCAAAGTCAACGGTAAGTCCCGCAAAGCTCTTTACCTCCACGTTCGGAATGTCTTTTGTGACCTCTTCTAACATCTTAACACGTTCTTCCACAGAAAACAATGGCGTTTTCGCGCGATTATTGAGAACGCCGATGATCAGATGATCGAATAATTTTGATGCCCTCTTGATAACGTCGATATGTCCCAGTGTGACCGGGTCAAAACTTCCCGGATAGATTGCTGTCTTCATGATTTTTGTCTATGCCGCAGGCTGCTGCGGTTTATCTCCTCATTTTATGTGTTTTTTCTGGCTTTGTTCTGGCAATTTCCAGCCTGTGATCTGTCATTCGTACTGGTCACTTCATTACACTTTCTTAATCTTAAGGAAAACATGTTTATTCGTCTTATATTCTTTGATCTTCACGATCTCATACCCGAGTGCACCAGCCCAGGAAAAATCCACGTCAAGAGCTTCCTCAGCGATGATCAGCGTCTCTTCGTCCGCGAGACAGGTATCCTTTAATGCCTCAAGGACTTTTTTCGGAAGATCCATCCGGTACGGTGGATCCATAAAGATAAAGTCAAACGACTTTCCATCCCGGTCAAGTCTCCGAACTGCCTCTGTCACATCCGCAGACATGACCCTGGCCTTTTCTTCCAGGTGGGTTGTCTTTAAATTCTCCCGGATGCAGGAAATCTGTCCGTCACCCTTATCGACAAAGACCGCTTCCTTCGCCCCGCGGCTTAATGCCTCGATCCCGATCGCGCCGCTTCCCGCGAAAAGATCCAGGAATCTTGCCCCGTAAAGGTCATTCTGAAGCATATTGAACAGGGTCTCTTTTATCCGGTCCGTGGTGGGTCTTGTCTCCATTCCATCCACCGTCTTTAAAAGCAGCCGTCTCGCGCTGCCTGCAATCACTCTCATATTTCAACCTCTGAATACTGCAATTATTCGTAACTGTTCAGCAGGTCTGCGCACTTGCTGCGCTGACCGCAAGAAAGCATACCCATTATAATCGCATTTTTTCTATTATACAAGTATTTTTTGCTGTAACATACTCAGTTACTGTCTGCGCAAGGCGTGAACCGTGACACGGAAAAAGCCCTCACAGGGCAGATGGAACTGATGAGGTCCCGTCTTTCCTGCGAAGGCTTTCCGGATGCTCAGGCTTTATTTACCTGCCATCTTCTTTTCCTGCTCTTCGATCATCTTCTTGACCATATAGCCGCCGACGCTGCCGTTCTGGTAAGAAGTCAGATTGCCGTTGTAGCCGTTTGTGAGCGGTACTCCGAGCTCATCTGCGATCTCCATTTTGAATTTGTCCATCGCTTCCTTTGCTTCCGGAACTACTACACGGTTAGAAGAACTGCTTGTGTTAGACATAAGATACGCCTCCTTTTAGTGTAATGCCTTTTACTGCTTTCGCATCGGGCATGTTTGATGGTACGTTCCTAGTATGATCGTCCTGAAAAATAATACACTGGAAGGTTTTGTGTGAAATGTCGTTTTCTTGCAATTCAACCACTTCGTGCTGTCTGTCGGCTCTGCCTGCAATTCAATATCAGCGGCTTCGAGACTTTTTATCTCTCTTTAAGTGCAAGAAACGCGCAGAGATTCCCTCGTTTCTCCCCCATCGCCCTGTGGGAAAACAGCTTATCCGGGTTGCACTTTGTGCAGATATCTGTGACGGAAATATTCTTTGACGGCACTCCGGCTTCCATCAGGATTCGGCGATTTGCCTCCCAGAGATCCAGCTGACGCTTCCCGATCACGCCGCTCTTAGACGGGAAGACAATGTGTTCACAATCCTCTTTCGAAAATGCATCACGGAAGTTGTCCGCCACATCTTCCCCGACCTCATAACAGTCGCTGCAGATACTCGGTCCCACGCAGCAGATCAGGTCTTCCGGGACAGTTCCGTATTCCTGCTTCATCGCATGTATCATCTTTTCCCCCATGCGGTTCACGGTTCCTCGCCAGCCGGAATGTGCGAGACCAATGGCATGGTGTTTCGGATCTACAAAATATAACGGGACACAGTCCGCAAAAAATGTCACAAGCGTCACGCCCGGCATGTTCGTCAAAAGTCCGTCGATATCCCGGTAGTCCCGGTCCTTCACAACGCCTTTTCCGAGATCATCCGCGGAGACGACTCGGATATTTGTCGTGTGGGTCTGCCAGGTTAAGACCATTTTTTCCCGGTCTACACCGAGAGCCGCCGCCATCCTGCTGTAATTCTCCAGCACATGTTCCCGGTTATCACCGCGGGTAAAGGAAAAATTCATGGTCGAATACCAGCCCTCGCTGACACCGCCCATTCTCGTGGAGAACGCGTGAGTGACGATTCCCGTGGCATCAAGTACCGGAAATGTCAGATATGTGACACCGCTCTTTGTCACTTCTCTCATATGATCCGCCGCATCTGTTTTTCTGATCCACTGATTCATAAATTTTCCCCTTTCCGAGATATCTCATGCAAAAAACATAAGACTATTTCATTAAAAAGCGTTTCTGATATATGTGATCTCTTCCCCATCGATCCCCGCCGCATCAAACCGGCACGGAGTCTCCTCCGGAAATTGATGGGAAAACAGATAATACACCGCTGCATTCCGGATCCGCATGGCCTTCCTGTGGTCGATGGCTTCCAGTGAAAAACCAGCCGAGCCGCTGGCGCGGAATTTCACCTCGATAAACACGAAATATTTTCCATCCTTCGCGATAATATCGATCTCGCCCTGCTTGCAGCGGTAATTCCTCTCCAGGATCATAAATCCGTTCTGTTTTAAAAAGGCAGCGATCTTTTCTTCATAGATGCTGCCTGTTGCCCGATTATTCTTTGTCACGCTCATCCCCCGATTTATGACAATGCAGTCATACAGCTCATCTCCTGCAGCCGCATAAACATTTTTATTCTCTCTTTACACCTGATCCTCGAGCCTGCCAATTTATACGAATTTGGTAATAAACGTCCGTCTGTGGATCGGTGTCGGACCAAACTCCTTGAGCGCCGTGATATGCGCCGGAGTTCCGTATCCTTTATGCTTCGCGAAACCATACTCCGGATAATCTTTATCGTACTCCTCCATCATATGGTCCCTGGTCACCTTTGCGAGGATGCTGGCTGCCGCGATAGAAACGCTCTTCGCGTCGCCCTTGATGATCGGCACCTGGGGAATCGCAACGCCCGGGATCGTCACCGCGTCGTTTAAGAGGACCTGCGGCACCGGATCGAGCTTCGAGATGGCCTGTCGCATCGCCTCGTAGGTTGCCTGCAAGATGTTGATCTCATCAATCCGCTCCGGACCCACGATCCCCACCGACCAGGCGATGGCTTTCTCCTTGATCTCCAGGAATAGTTCCTCCCGTCGGCTCTCAGAGAGCTTCTTTGAGTCATTCAGATAAAGGATCTGGCAATCCTTCGGCAGAATCGCCGCACCGGCTGCTACAGGACCCGCAAGAGGTCCACGGCCTGCCTCATCGATTCCACAGATGAATGCGCAGTCCTCATACTGTCTCTCGAATTCCCGCATAAGAGAGAGACGTTCCAGTTCCTTCTCAAGTTTTTCTCCCGTCAGCACCCGTCTTGCCATATTCTGCCCAGCTCCTTATCCTCACATAATTTCTCTGCCTGCATGCGCAGCTTCTCCCCTTTCATTTCATCAAAACAGTCATCATCTGAATAATTCCGGGAAATATCTGCACACCTCTGCATTTTCAGAGTTTTATATTATTCCGCTTCTTCTTTCTTTTCCGGCATCTCCAGCGTAATCCTTCCAAGCTTTCCACCCCGGAATTCATCGAGCAGCAGTCTCGCAGCCTTCGTGAGATCATTCACCCCGCCTTTCGTCAGGCATGCGCGGGCTGCCGCGATCTCATCGAGAAGCTCATACGGCTTCTTTCCGTCCTCCTCGATTCCATAGCGCTCCTTTAAGAGTCCCGGAGTGATATTCCTAAGATAGTCCGCAAGCTCGGATGCCAGCTCATCTTTTTCCAGGATCTCATCGTTGATGGAACCTAAAAATGCCAGTAAAAGTCCCACTCTCTGGTCCTCAAATTTCGGCCATAAGATCCCTGGGGTGTCAAGAAGCTCCACCTGCTTGTTTAAGCGGATCCACTGGTTTCCTTTTGTGACGCCAGGCTTATTTCCGGTCTTCGCAGCCGCCTTTCCGGCAAAGCTGTTGATGAAGGTGGATTTTCCCACGTTCGGGATCCCCACCACCATGGCGCGCACCGGGCGGTTTAAGATTCCGCGTCTTCTGTCGCGCTCGATCTTCTCCTTACATGCCTCCTGGATCAGGGCATTCAATTGCTTTAAGGTTGCCTTCGCCCTCGCGTCGATCTTCATGACCTGGAAACCCTGACTCTCAAAGTAAGTGATCCACACCGCGTTTGCCTTCTCAGAAGCGAGATCTGCCTTGTTTAAAAGGATCACACGGCCTTTTCCAGCTGCGAGACTGTCAATATCCGGGTTGCGGCTGGCTAACGGCGCGCGCGCGTCCACGAGCTCGATCACGAGGTCTACAAGCTTCACGTCCTCTTTCATGGCGCGTTTCGCCTTTGTCATATGGCCTGGATACCACTGTATATTCATAGTAATTGTCTCCGTCCTTTCCTGCTACCGGACGAAACCAAGTCTGGAAAATGGCTGAAACCGCAGCCAGACGCGTCCGATGAGATTTTCCCGTTTTATATTTCCAATGCCGGAAAACCGGCTGTCTTCACTTGATTCCCGGTTGTCTCCCAGGAGAAAATATTCATCCTCCCCAAGCTCCACCGGATATTCGGCTGCCCCGGCGATCGTGGCCTCACCAAGACCGTCCTGCGCCTTTAAGAGTTCCCCATTGATATAGATGGACCCGTTTTTGATCTGGACCGTTTCCCCCGGAAGTCCGATGATCCGCTTGATTCCAGGCTGCTGCCCTTCCCGCTCAAACACAACGACATCAAGCCGGTTCGGTTTCCCGATATCGTAGGACAGGCGGTTCATCAATACCACATCTCCGGATTCCAGCACGGGCTTCATGGAACTTCCATTCATCTCAATCCTGCTTCCAAAACAAAACACAAGATAACACGCAAGGGCAACCATGACTGCGCAGTCGACCGCCCATTCCGTGAGCCGGTGAAGTCTGTTCGATTCCTTTTCCTCAAAAAATTCCATGGCGAGTCCCCCTCTCTGAAAGGCAATTGTTCCGTGACTAAGTCACTCCCACAATTGCCGCCAAAATTCGTAATCCGGGCTATCGCCCTGCTTACTTATATCGGCTTGGCTGTCAAATGTCTGCCCATCCTTGCGCGCAAGTACGCAGTCTGGTCATCCGCTTAACAACACTTTCATATAAAAAGAATGTGCCTTGGCACATTCTCGCGCCTCGCGCGGTCGCTTGCGACAATCTACATCTTCGCGCGAGTGCGCATCCTTGGCACGTTAGTGCCTTTTAATGTAACAGGGAATTCCTCGGAATTTCCTGTTACATTAAAAACAAAGGGACAATTTTCATTGCCCCTTTGATCTACTGACTCTCTGTACAGTTATGAATTATTTTACTAATTCTTTAACCTTTGCTGCCTTACCTACTCTTGTTCTTAAGTAGTAAAGTTTCGCACGACGAACTTTACCTCTTCTAACAACCTCAACGTTCTCAACAGACGGGGAATGAAGCGGCCATGTTTTCTCAACGCCGATACCGTTGGAGTTCTTTCTTACTGTGAAAGTCTCTCTAACGCCGCCGTTCTGTCTCTTGATAACTGTACCCTCGAAAACCTGGATTCTCTCACGGTTTCCCTCTTTGATCTTAGCGGATACTCTTACAGTGTCACCTACGTTGAAGCTCGGTACAGACTCTTTTAACTGTGCAGCTTCGATATTCTTGATAATGTCGTTCATTGATATGAACCTCCTTAAAGTATTCGATGTTCTTACCCGCATCATCTTTTCCTGCGGCAGCGGACCATCTCTTATGATTTAAGCCTCCGTATCGACAGGATTTCCCCGTCTTTCGGATACCACAGTTTTGTATTTTACCATACCGTCAGCCAAAATGCAAGCGGTTTTCTCAAAAATCGCACAATATTTGTTACAGTTCAGCCATGCGCTGGTTTGAATGAGAAAGTGTGTTGCAAGCTTGCTTGCATAAGCACTTTTTCATCCAAATCAGCATATGGTGGAACCACCAAGCTTCTTGTTTTCATGAATATGAAAACAAGAAGATGTAATGGCTGAACTGTAACCAATATTTGTGGAGCGAAAGTCTCATTTTTCCAGCTGCTGCACGGATCAGGCGGTCTCTTCCCCGTCATGTTCCGCCGATGCTTTCTCTTTATTTTTGACCTTCTGGGCGTTCTCCAATTCCTGCTGTCTCAACAGTTCGTCGAGAAACTTCTGCTCCTTCTTCGACAGGACCGCATCCTCAAGAAGCTCCGGCCGGTTCTTTAACGTTCGGATAATGGACTGTTCCCTGCGCCACTTCTCCACATTCGCGTGGTGGCCGGAAAGCAGGATATCCGGCACCTTTTTGCCCATGAATACTTCCGGACGGGTATACTGGGGATACTCCAGAAGATTATCATGGAACGTCTCAAACTCCGCAGATACGTTATTGTTCAGCACTCCCGGCACAAGTCTTGAGATGCAGTCGATCATCATCATCGCCGGCAGTTCACCGCCCGTAAGGACATAATCTCCTGCGGAGAGATAATCTGTAGCGATCATCTCGAGGACACGCTCATCCACGCCTTCATAATGGCCGCAGAGGAACACCAGATCTTCCTCCTTCGCAAGATCTTCCGCGATGCTCTGGTTGAAGGTCTGACCCTGCGGTGTCATATAGATCACACGTGGTTTCTTTCCGATCTTCTCCACAAGAGCCGCGTAAGCGCGGTAAATCGGCTCTGCCTGCATGACCATCCCGGCTCCTCCTCCGTATGGATAATCATCCACCTTGCCGTGGCGCTCCAGCGTATAATCACGGATGTTCACTGCCTCAAATGATACGATTCCCTTTGCAGCCGCGCGGCCGAGAATACTCGTCTCCAGACCGTTCATGATCATTTCCGGGAACAGGGTAAGTACATGAAAGTTCATCGATACCTCCCCTACAGATCGAGAAGTCCCGGGAGAACATGAACAAGCATTTCTTCCTTGTCGAGATCCACGTCCAGGATGCAGTTGCGGATCGCCGGGAGAAGAAGCTCTTTTCCCTCCGGTGTCTTCACGCAGTACACATCATTCGCTCCGGTCTCCATGACATCCGTCAAAGTTCCAAGTGTCTCTCCCTCGTCTGTGACAACGTTAAGTCCGATGAGGTCTGTGATAAAGAACTCATCCTCCTCCAGCGGGATCGCCTGATCTCTTGTAATAAGAAGATCCTTCTGACGCCAGCCTTCCACCTCGTTCATGGTGTCCACGCCATCAAATTTCAGGATGACCATATTTTTAAAGAATTTCACCTGACGAATCTTTAACTCCCGTGTCTCTCCTCTTCCGAGATCCAGAATCACTTTATCTAATTTTTTAAAGCGCATCACATCATCTGTGGTCGGATAGACCTTCACCTCGCCGCGCACGCCGTGCGGGGAGGTAATGACGCCTACGCGAAGATATTTTTCCATATTGTCTCCTTAATGACAGAAAGGGGACTGCAGCCGGGAAAAATCCTGTCCACAGTCCCTCACGATTACTGAATTTCAACAATCACTTTCTTATCCATCTTGGAAGAAGCTGCCTTCACAACGGAGCGGATGGCTTTCGCGATCCTTCCCTGCTTTCCGATCACCTTTCCCATATCGGTCGGGGCAACCTTAAGCTCAATGACGATCTCTTCTTCTTTTTCAGATTCCGTAACAACGACTTCATCTGGATTATCAACCAGCGCTTTGGCGATAACTTCTACCAATTCCTTCATTGAATCCACCTCGATTACTGGATACCGGCTGCCTTTAAGAGCTTAGCAACAGTCTCAGTCGGCTGAGCGCCTGTTCCTAACCACTTCTTAGCTGCTTCCTCGTCGAATTTGATGGTGCTCGGCTCTGTGTTCGGATCGTAGTATCCAACCTCTTCGATGAAGCGACCGTCTCTCGGGGAACGGGAATCTGCAACGATAATTCTATAGAAAGGAGCCTTCTTCTGACCCATTCTTCTTAATCTCATCTTAACTGCCATGACAATTTCACCTCCTTGGTTTTTTCGTTTATCAGCCATGCGGGAATCGCATTTGCCTTCTTATCATAAATTGCGGTATTTAGAAAGGTAATTTCATCTTTCCAAGCATCCCGCCCAGTCCGCCAAGCCCTTTCCGCTTGCCGCCTCCCATCATTCCGGGAAGCTGCTTCATAAGCTTTTTCGACTGTTCAAACTGTTTGACGATCCGGTTCACCTCGGCAATATCTACGCCGGCTCCCTTTGCAATCCTCTGTTTTCTCGACGGATTTAAGAGGGACGGATTCGCCCGCTCCCCCTTCGTCATAGAGAGAATGATCGCCTCCACTTTATCCATGGATCTCTCGTCTATTTCAACATTTCCCTTCATCTGAGACATTCCCGGCATCATGTTTAAGATGCTGTTCATGCCGCCCATTTTTTTGATCTGGCGCATCTGATCCAGGAAATCGTTAAAATCAAATTCTGCTTTGCGAAGTTTCTGGCTCATTTCTTTTGCCTTCTCTTCGCTCACCTCAAACTCGGCTTTCTCAATCAGGGAAAGGATATCACCCATTCCAAGGATTCTCGAAGCCATACGGTCCGGATAAAACTGTTCCAGATCGGAGAGCTTCTCGCCCATACCGACGTAGAGGATCGGTTTTCCCGTCACGGCACGGATCGATAACGCCGCACCGCCTCGTGTATCACCGTCAAGCTTTGTTAAGATTACGCCGTCGACGCCGATCTTATCATTGAAGCTTCCGGCTACATTTACTGCATCCTGACCGGTCATCGCGTCGACAACGAGGATCGTCTGGTCGACTTCAACGGCTTCCTTGATATTGACGAGCTCATCCATCATGGACTCGTCGATCTGAAGACGTCCTGCCGTATCGAGGAATACGAGATTCATGCCTTCTTTTCTGGCATGTTCCACAGCGGCTTTCGCGATATTCACCGGATTCTGGTTATCACCCATCGTGAAGACCGGAACTCCGACTTTCTCACCGTTTACCTGTAACTGTTTGATCGCAGCAGGACGGTAAACGTCGCAGGCCGCAAGGAGCGGCTTTCTGCCCTTCGCCTTAAACTTTCCGGCAAGCTTTGCCGTAGTCGTTGTCTTACCTGCACCCTGAAGTCCGATCATCATGATCACGGTGATCTCATTCTGGGGCTTTAAGGCAATCTCTGTGGTCTCGGAACCCATAAGCTTTACGAGCTCCTCATTTACGATTTTTATTACCATCTGTCCCGGAGTCAGGCTCTCTAAGACATCCTGTCCGATCGCACGCTCCTGTACAGAACTGATAAACTGTTTAACAACTTTAAAACTTACATCGGCTTCCAGGAGAGCCATCTTGACTTCCTTCAGGGCAGCTTTTACATCTGCCTCTGTCAGTCTTCCTTTGCCTCTTAAGTTTTTAAAGACATTCTGTAATTTATCGGCTAAACTTTCAAATGCCATGAAAACTCTCCCTCTGACTTACAGCTTCCCGATCTCTTCGGAAATCGCTTCGATCCTGTCGATCAGGGATCGGTCGCCGTCCTTTTTATATTGGCCAGCCAGTTCCTTAATCTCTTCTACCATTTTCTTTGTCTGGTTGAATTTCTCGACAAGCTTCAGTTTTTCCTCGTATCCGGAAAGAATCTTGTCACAGCGCTTCACCAAGTCATGCACGCCCTGTCTGCTGATTCCCTGTTCTTCGGCGATCTCGCTGAGGGACATGTCATTAAATACCACATCTTCATATACACGCCGCTGGTGCTCCGTTAAGAGCTCTCCATAGAAATCATACAGAAGACCCTGTGCTACAATTTTTTCCATATCAGGTCACCTTTGATATCATACTATAAACGGAGATGGTTGTCAAGTGTTTTTGCTTGACGTTTTATTTATTTTTAATTTTTCTTTTCAGACACCTGGCAATATATGTCCTCTGATCTGGAAATATCCCGTTAAACCGGGCCTTTCATTTTTCCATAAAACATAAACACCCGCCGTCAGGCAGGTGTTTATGTACTCTTATATAGGAAGGAGCGATTATTTTATAAAGCTACCAGTACCATATCTTTTGCAGATTCCGGAAGTTCTTCACCATCCATGGATACGCTTAATACAAAGTTTACATGGTATTTTGCACTGATCTGATCCAGTTCTGCGAGAGTTGCAGTGATATCTTCTCCCTCAAGACCAGCGAGCTTCAAGAAGCTGTCGAGATACATAGCCTCGAGGTCGTGATCCTGGGAAATAATTCCGCAGATGAAACCGATAAAGCCTTCAGCCGTACTTACAGAGAACTCCGCTACGTTGATTAAGCGGATCTTATTGTTAAGCTCGTACATATGTTTCGAGCTCTTATCAAGGTAAACGATTGAACCTTTTGCCTCTTTCACAGCTGTGTTAGCCATATCAAGTAAATATTTAGTTTTTCCTTTTCCCTTCCGTCCTGCGATGATCTGAACCATAATGCACTCCTCCTTGGATTTTATATATTTTGTATAAAAAATCTCTTGTTTGTAAATTTATTATAGACTATTTGCTGAAAATTTGCAACCATTATTTCTAAATTTCGAAATAATTTCATACAAAAGCAGAATGTACTTCCAACACCTGCAGAATCTGCCGCCGACAGTTCTTTACGGATGCCGGGAGCAAAAAACAGGACACGAAAGCCTCCGAATCCCCCGAAAACTTTCATATCCTGTTCATTCACGCTTTTTTCTTCCTGTTTTCCGCTATCGGTCGATCTTCTCAATGATCGTCGACATATCCGAATAGAGGGCATCGCGGCTGTCCGCGTGCATTACAACGGATGCGTACTCTTTTCCGTCCGCGTCCCTCTCCCCCATGATCAGGCAGTAGCCCGCCGCCTGGGTGGTTCCGGTCTTTCCGCCGAATACGGAGAGGCCCTCCGGCATCTCTTTCTTTCCGAGCATATAGTAGTTGCTGACACTCCAGGATGCGGTCTTGTCCGATCCGTCCGCCCCTTTATAGGTCCCCGTGTATGTCTTCGTCCCGATAATATCCCGGAACTTCTCATACTTTAACGCCTCATGGAACATCAAATAGAGATCATAGGCGGTCATATAGTGATCCGCATTCGTCAGACCGTTGGCATTCGCAAAATGCGTCCCTGTTGCACCGATCCGTACAGCCTCTTCATTCATCATCTTCACAAAGCCCTCGATGGATCCGCCCATGTGGACCGCGATAGCATTCGCCGCGTCGTTTCCAGATGGGATCAGAAGGCCGTAAAGAAGCTGCTCCAGTGTCAGCTTGTCTCCGGGAACGACTCCCGCCATGGAGGAACCGATCTCCGTGATCACCGACTCCTGGGGAACCGTCACCACATCATCAAGATTCCCATATTTTAAAGCAATAAGTGCCGTCATGACCTTTGTCGTGCTGGCAGGGTTTCTCCGTTCAAAGACATCCTGTGCGAAAACAGCATTTCCGCCGTCTAACGGAAACACTCCGGCAGACTCCGCTGTGAGCGTCTCATCCACGCTCGTTTCATCTGTCACTACCGCCAGATCTGCCGCAAATCCATCCGCCGTCCTTCCGCTTCCGGAGGCGGCAAACGTCCCGATCCTCTGATCCAGGGCGTAGGAGCTTCCTGCACCTGCGGACTTCGCGCAGCCAGACGCGCCAAGAACCAGGCAGAGTCCCACGATTCCCGGGATCCATCTTATCTTCTTTCCCATTACTTATACATCTCGCGCCATTCCAGATCGCCGCGGTCCAAGGCCTTGATCAGAAGTTCCGCCGTAGCGAGGTTTGTCGCTAACGGGACATTGTGGATATCGCAGAGTCTCACAGCCTTGTTGACATCCGGCTCATGGGACTTCGGGGACAGCGGATCTCTTAAGAAAATCACGAGATCCATATCGTTGTTCTCGATCTGTGCTCCCATCTGCTGCTCTCCGCCAAGATGCCCCGGCAGAAATTTATGGATATTTAAGTTTGTGACTTCCTCGATGAGTTTGCCGGTGGTTCCGGTCGCATAGAGGTTATGTTTACTTAAGATTCCCTTGTACGCAATACAGAAGTTCTGCATCAGTTTCTTTTTGGAATCATGAGCGATCAGTCCAACATTCATAACAATACCTCCTAGAATTCTAGTTTATTTTGCTGCAGTCCGACGTTTAAGAGAACGCCGATGCCGATATAAAGACTTACCAGAGAACTTACACCATAACTGATAAACGGAAGCGGAAGCCCGGTGTTCGGGAAAATTCCGGTGGCAACCGCAATGTTTGTAAATGCCTGGAATCCAACGAGAGCAGCTATTCCCGTACAGAGAAGCTTTCCAGTCAGGTCTCTCGTTCTCCCTGCCATTCGCAGGCATTCAAATACAAAGAGAAGATACAGGACCAGCACAAGCATGCAGCCCACAAAGCCCATCTCCTCGCCGATCACGGCGAAAATAAAATCGGTGTGTTCCTCCGATAAGAAATTTCCGTTCTTTACGGAAATGGCCGTTTCATTGAGCAGGCCCTTTCCATACAGCATTCCCGATCCGATGGCCATCTTTGAGTTATCCTGCTGGACATTCAGGTCCGCGTATTTTCCAGGATTGACGAAGGCAAGGATTCGGTTTACCTGGTATCCTGTCAGAAACGGCACAGCGCCCCGCTCGGCGAGAAATACCGTGAGGGCCAGCCCCGGGATCACGACGGCGGCAGCGCCGACGATCCATTTGTAGCTGAGTCCCGCGACAAAGATCAGGCATACGATGATAAACATGATAACGATACTCGTGGACAGATCCGGCTGCTTCATAATTAGAAGCAGCGGAACAGCAGCAAACGCTCCGACGATGATCAACGTGCGGAGATTATTGATCTTCTCCTGATTTCGCTGCAGAAACCAGGAGAAGAAAATGATCAGACCGATCTTAACAAATTCCGACGGCTGGAAACGTCCGATAACAGGAAGCGTGATCCAGCGTCTCGCACCAGTTCCGGCTCCTCCGAACTGTCCCGCAACGATGATCGCGAGAAGGATCGCCACACATCCAAGGTAGATCACGCCGGTGCAGCGCATCAGTTTGTGGTAATCTGTCAGAGCCAGGAAGAGCATGATCACCAGTCCGCCGAAAAGGCCGATCAACTGGCGGTTGATATAGCTTCTGTCTCCGTTTACCGCGCTGTTGATCACGAGAAGCCCGATGGCGTTTAATGCCAGGGCATAGAACAGCAGGCGGAAATTGAAGTTTTTAAAATTGTATTCTGAAAACATGTATTAAAATGTCCCCTTAACTAGCAGTTCACGAACCGGGATGCTGGCGTACAGGACAGGGAGCTTCTCTCCCACCCTTTTGTGGTCCATATGGATCACCTTGACCTCCAGCTGCTCCGGATCGATCATCATATATCTTGATATGACTTTTATCATGTCGTTTTTTAACATCTCGAGGATCTCCGGCGTACATCCGGCCCGGTCTGCGATCAGCAGAAATTCAAGCCGTTTTTTTGCTATGTTTCCGGAATTTCTTCCTGTCAGGATATGGAACAGCCTCTTCTTCATTTATGCCCGTTTTAAGAGACCGCTAAACATATGGAAGAATCCTTTATTTTTCTCAAGCCCCATAAGCGGCACCTCCTGACCAAGTATCCGCTTACAGATATTAAGATAAGCCTGTCCGGCAAAGGAATTCATTCCCACCAGAGGTTCCCCCTGGTTCGTGGAGATCACGATCTCCTCATCGTCCGGGATCGCGCCGAGGATTGGGATTCCGAGAATATCCGTCACGTCCTCCATTGACATCATATCCCCGCGCCGGACCATATCCATCCGGATCCGGTTTACGATGAGATCCATCTTTGAGATCTCATCTGCTTCCAGAAGACCGATGATCCGGTCAGCGTCACGAATTGCTGACACCTCGGGAGTCGTCACCACAAAGGCACGGTCCGCTCCGGCGATGGCATTCTTAAATCCCTGCTCGATTCCGGCAGGACAGTCTAACAGTACATAATCAAACTCTTCTCTCAGGTCATCCACCAGCTTTCGCATCTGGCCGGGAGTCACGGAAGACTTGTCCCTGGTCTGGGCGGACGGAAGTAAAAACAGGTTTGGATATCTTTTGTCTTTTATCAGTGCCTGCTTCAGACGGCAGTTTCCCTCCACGACGTCCACAAGGTTGTAGACGATGCGGTTCTCCAGTCCCATCACCACGTCGAGGTTTCTCAGACCGATATCTGTATCGATCAGAATTACTTTTTCCCCAAGCATGGCAAGTCCTGTACCGACATTCGCTGAGGTCGTCGTCTTGCCAACACCCCCTTTTCCGGATGTAACAACAATGACTTCACTCATAAGAATATCCTCCTGTATTCAGTTGTAATGTACCGCAGCGGTTCTATTATCTGAGAATGGCGCTGCCTGGACATAAATCCACAAAATATATTTTACATGAAAAAAGCAAAAAATTCCAGTAAAAAATAGAGTTTATAAAAAATTTACAGTTAAAGGTTGTCAAGCAACTAAACGGACTGCGTGCCTGCACGCAAGGACGGTTAGGCATTTGGCTTAAATAAAATTCAGTGCGCTCAGAAAGCTCTTCTTGATCGGCTCCTCTACAACTTTCCCGTTTTCAGACAGGATCATCATCGGCCCCCGTCCCAGGTGACGTCCGTTCCCGGCTTTTTTCAGGGAAAGCCCGGCGATCCGCACAGACATCGGTGCCATCTCGAAGGCGACGATCACCGCGTCCTCATTCCCGCAGACACCTGCGTAAGCCGCTCCGCGGAGCGCCCCTAAGACGACGATATTTCCTTTCGCGCTGACCTTCGCTCCCTTTTCCACGTCACCGATCACGACGATACTGGCTTCCGATTCCAGTTCATCCCCGTCCCGGAGATTTCCCTTGTAAAACTGTCCCGTGAGGGACGACAGCTCCATCAACCTCTCGTTCAGCGCTTTCTCACACTTCTTTGTCCTGTTTCCGTCCGTGTCGAGAAGACACAGCACCTCGATATCAGAATTATCCGTGATAGTCTGAACGACGCGGTACTCCTCCTCCGGTGTCAGATCCCGTCCTTCCAGTGTCAGTGTCATCTGGGCAGCTCCCCAGAATTTCGCCGTCGCCTTGAATTTCTTTGCGATTGCCTGAAGAACCTCATCAAAATCCAGGTCTTTCTCCAGATAGACCGTCATTCCCGCTTTATTTCCCTTGATTACGACAGCATCTTTCATCTTGAAATCCCCCTTTATGTAACTTCGGCAGGTAAACCAGACCGCCGGTCCGTCAACGCCTTACAGCCCGGCAGATTCGCCGGGCTGCAGCTTTTTGTTTGTGCAGTGCGTGGATTAGTCTCCGATCTCTACGTTCGAAGAGTTCAACGCACTGTTATTCAGAATGTAATTCAGGTCTGTATATCCGTAGTAGAAACGATATATATTTTTCGCGGCCGTCGCCGCGTTGGATGACGAATATCCATAGGGAATATTTACCGTCACCGCGATTTCGGGATTCTGGTATGGTGCAAAGGAAACGAAGAACGCATGGTTGATGCGGTGTCCGTTTTTGATCTCCTCGGCGGTACCTGTCTTGCCGGCGATATCCACCTCAAGATCGCTGAAGATCTTTCTCGCGGAACCGTCGGAGATAACCCGGCGCATACCGGTGTGGACCGCGTTCCATGTGGAATCCTTCACATCGATGACAGAGCGGACCTCCGGAGTGAAATCTTCTAAGAGATTTCCCTGAGAATCTGTCATCTTATCGAGAAGACTCAGTTTGAAGACTGTTCCCTTGTTGGCCACAGCCGTGATATATCTGGAAAGCTGGACGTTAGAGTAAGAGTTCTTACCCTGTCCGATGGAGGACGCCTCCGGCTTCTCCGTTGTCATCTGCGGCTCTCTCTCAGCGATCTCGATTCCAGATGTCTCATCCAGACCGAACAGTGACGCGTATTTCCGGATCTTCTCGATACCGAGCTCCGGTGAATAGTTGCCGTTCTCGTCCATGGAGAGACGGTGTCCCATCTCGGAGAAGAACACGTTGCAGGAGTTCTGGATACCGTGGACCACATCGAGAGGTCCATGCTGTCCCGGATAGATCCAACATCTCAACGCCGGTGAGATCTCCTTATAGATGCCGGTACAGTTCACCGTGTCGTTTAATCCGATGACTCCCTCCTCCAAAGCCGCTACCGCGATGATCGGTTTGAAGGTGGAACCCGGCGCTTTCTGTGCCTGAGTGGCATTGTTGAAGAGTGGCAGGGACTGGTCATTATTTAACTTATTGTAATACTCCGCATCCACAGTTCCGGAGAACTTGTTATTGTCGTAGCTCGGGTATGTCACCAGCGCCCCCACCTCACCGGTGTGGACGTCCGTGATGACCGCGCTGGCAGAACACGGATCCAGAGCCAGCTGGGCCGGTGTGATCTCGATATCGGAGATCTTCTTTCTGATAAACTGGAACGCGTACTCGTCTCCTCCCGCCTCCAGCATCCGGACTTCATTCTCGTCGTATGCCAGGATATTCTGGTCATAGAGGGCGAGGCAGAGTTCCTTTCCGGATACGGTGCCGTTGTTTACGAGATACCGGAAGATCTTCTTTGTGAAGGCCGCATCGTTCTGCAGGTCATCCAGCACATAATCCACGATGGTCCGGTAAATGCTGTCCGCGTCGGAATATCTGGACTCGATCTTTAACTTTGTCGTGTCGATCCAGCTCTCAGCGATTCCATCGTACAGGTAATCCCTGAGGCTGATGGAATCGTCTTTCCATGCCTTGTAGGTGTCGGACTCCTGGTCGATCTTATCCGTCTTGATGATCTGACGTTCGGAAAGCAGCGTGTAGATATACTGCATATAGGCAAACATATCTTCCGGCAGGTCCACCATCTTTCTTGCGGATCCGTCCGTGAGCTCGCTCCTGATCTGAGCCAGGATCTGCTCTCTCGACTGACTGTATTTCGCGTAAATATTTTTCTCTGTCTGGGATGCCTCCGGCGCGGAGAACGCAGAAAGGTCCAGAACATTGTTGTTGATCAGCTGATAGTAAACATCCTTCACCGGAATCGGGATATTCGCCGCTTTCTTGTAATCGTTGTCATCCAGGTCACGGTTTACAAGCTTGTCCGTGATGATACCGGCGAGCTGCTGTTCCAGAATATGGTACACACCGATCTGAAGATCACGGTCCAACGTCAGGTAGATGTCATGTCCGGCCTCCGGCTCCGTCCTCTTAACAACCTCCAGGATCCGTCCCATACTGTCCACATACATGGTCTGGGAACCTTTCTTGCCCTGAAGTTCCGTCTCCATGGACGCTTCAATTCCGGTCTTACCCACAAGGTCTGTCAGCTCGTAATCCGGGTTCGTCTCCCGCAGTTTTTCGAGCTCATCATCCCAGACTTTTCCGATATAGCCGATGATCGGCGCAAAATATACACTATCATTGTATACACGGATCGTAGATTCCTCGATTTCTGCACCCTTTAAGTTTCCGGAGTTTTCCAGGATATCCGTCATGGTCTCCTTGCTGACATCGGAGGCGATCGTCGTGGACTCATATTTCCGGTATGCAGTGAGTCCCATCGTGTAGCGGATGTTGATGATCCCGAGAGCTTCCTCGTCGGTGAACTCGATAGGAGCTCCGTTGTCATCCTTCAGCTGGTCAAGGCCGTAGTACTTCACCCTGTCGTCAAAGACTTCCCTCGCCGTCACATCGGAAGGATATTTTCCTTCCGCGTCATCCAGCTCGTCCGTCTTTTTTAATCCGTAGTAATCGCTCAGGAAACGTCTTCTTGCCGTCTCACTGGTTGTCGTGAAGATCATCTCGCCGGAGGAATCATATCCAATGGAAAAATCACCTTCCACGCTCTCGCCATGGCGGTTCAAAATCCGGACAAGCTCTAAAAGCATCCGGTTTCTGTCATTGGATCTCTTGTAATCTCCGTTATCCTGAAGCGTCACATTGTACGACAGTTTATTATATGCAAGAACATTCCCGTTTCTGTCATAAATATTTCCACGGGTACCGGTAAGACTGATCTTTTTCTCCGTCTTTGCCATATAGTTTTCCTGGAACTGCTCTCCCTCAATGATCTGCAGCTTGAACAGGCGCATGCCCAGGATCGCATAAAGGCCCACAAATACCACCGACAGGATCACAAGTCTTGACGACAGCAGCTTTTTCAAAAACTCTTTCAGGATCTCAGAAAAATCGTTAAACAATCGTTGTGTCTCTCCTTTTTTCCATCTCTTCCAGTTTGCGGCTGATATACAGGAACAGCCGGTACAGGATCAGTGTTGTCACAACGGTGAAGATCGTCTCCGGCAGGATAATATTGATAAAATAATAACCGAAATTCAATCTTCCCCGCACCAGAAAGCCGAATACATAAAGATAGAAATTATAAAATACTTCGTTCAGCGCCGAAAGCACCAGCGGCAGCGTAATATAGTCCTCATAATAGTATTTTGTACAGATTCCGTTTACATAGCCCATCCAGATAAAGACAAGCGTATGGAACCCCAAAGGACCTCCGGATGACAGATCCATCAAAAGTCCTACGATCAGACCGTAGCCCATCCCCCATGCGCTTCCCCTGATAAATCCAAAGGAGAACACCAGGATTACCATGAGGTTTGGGTATACCGCCAGGAACGGCAGCAGCGGAAAAATACACGTCTGCACGATAAATGCCAGAATCACCAGAACAAAGTTTACGATGATCCGTTTCATATTGCTATTCATTGATCTCCGGCCCCGCATCCTTTAAGTCTGTGATCACCAGGACCTCCTGAAGTCTGTCGAACCTCGCGGCAGGAATCAGGTATCCCGATTTTGTCAGGTTGTCATTGTAGTCTACCGTGATGTCCGTGGCATATCCCACTAGGATTCCCGGCAGGAACTTTCCGCTGATATTAGAGGTGACGATCATGTCGCCGTCCTTGATATCATCGTCCTTTTCCATGTAAGAAAGCTTTAAGCGGCCCTCTTTAAAGAGCTGCAGATCACCTGCCACGATGCAGGAGTCCCCGGACTGCTGTGCCATGGCACTCACACGGCTGGAATCATCAATGATGGAGCGGACCGTGGCGTAGTTCGCGCCCACGTCTGTGACGATGCCAACAAGACCGCCGCCTGCGATGACATTCATGTCCTCCTTGATTCCGTCATCAGACCCTTTGTCGATGCGAAATACGGAAAACCAGGAGCCGGAGTCCTTTGCGATGATCCGGGCACCGATCTTATGGTACTGCATGTACTCCTGATCCAGCTCGTAGAGGCTTCTTAAACGCTCTAACTCAAACTGTTCGGAGCGGAGTCTCGTGTTCTCTTCCGTCAGTTCATCCACTCTCGTCTTTAAGGTCTCATTCTCCGCCAGTGCCGTCTTAAGCTTTCCGACACTGCTCAGTTCATTGTAGAGGCCGCCGCCAACCCGGTTCACGCCGGACTGGATCGGCACCAGCACATAGCCTACCGCGGTTCTCAGCGGGTTTAAGATGCTTCCCTTGATGGTCGTGATTCCGATCATGCAGACGCAGAGAAGCGACAGTCCAAATAGAAAATATTTCGTATTGTTTTTCATGTTTCAAAAATTCCCCGTTCTCTAAGGCTCACATAGGAATTATCTCCGATAATGATATGGTCTAAAAGCGGGACTCCCATAAGACTCCCTGCTTCCCGGACCCGTTCTGTGAAGAGGCAGTCTTCCCGGCTGGGTGCCGGGTCCCCGCTGGGATGGTTGTGGAGCAGGATGATCCCGCAGGCCCTGAAGCGCAGCGCCTCGATATAGATCTCCCGCGGTGTCGCGCAGGATGCGTTCACCGTTCCCCTGGAGACTGTGATGTCCCTCAACAGAATATTTTTCGTGTTCAGGAGCAGAAGCTTTAAGTTCTCCTGCTCTAAATGGCGCATTTCCTCCATATAAAAAGCCGCCACTTTCGACGGTGCGTCAAAGACGATGGTCTTCTCCGATGCCGCCGCCTTCCAGATTCTGGCGGAGAGTTCTCCGATACAGGCAAGCTGGATCGCCTTCACCTCACCGACACCGCGGATCTCCTTATAGTCTTCCACTGTTCCATGGAGAAGTCCTGCGAGTCCCGGCGGATTTCCGGTATTTAAGATCTCCTCCGCCATGTCCCGCACCGGGATATTTTTCGTCCCGGAGCGCAGGATCACGGAGAGAAGTTCCGCGTCCGAGAGGGATACCGGACCTTTCTCCAGCACCTTCTCATAGGGGCGTTCTGAGATCGGAAGCCCCTTCATTGTCTTTCCATTTTTCTTTTCCATACTGACATTCCGCCTTTCCTGTCTCTCCAAGTACACGATACGGCAGATGTCCCCTTTTCCTACAGAAAATGGTAAATTAAAATTGCAATGATCACGCCGATGATGCTCGCCATCGTGATCCGGATGCTGAGTCCGAACGTGATCACGAGGATCCCGAGGTTAAGGATCAGTGGATCGTTAAGACCAAAGGATTCTCCAAAATTCAACCAGGAAAGTCCCGGCACCTTCGCTGTCATCTCCCCGATAAAGCCTCCCAAAACGATTCCGGAAAGCAGAAGGAGAAGCAGCGCCCAGGAACTTTTACTCTTCATACTGTTTCATTCCTCTCGATCGCTGGAACTGCGCATGATCGTCAGTCCCGGCGGCTGTTTGTTTCGCCTATGCAGGAAATTTTAGCATATTTCACGCCCAAAAACAATGAGTTAAGAAAAAGTTCACACTCTTACAGTGTCACGATCCCTGCATCCACTAACTTCTGAAGGGACATTAAGATACCGAGCTTCGCATGATACCATGTGAGTCCGCCCTGGAAGTATACCGCGTACGGCGGCTTGATCGGACCGTCTGCGGAAAGTTCGATTGAGGACCCCTGAACGAACGCTCCTGCTGCCATGATGACATCAGAATCGTATCCCGGCATCGCCCACGGCTCCGGAGTCACGAAGCTGTCCACCGGCGCTGCCGCCTGGATGCCCTCGCAGAACTTGATGACGCCTTCCGGTGTTCCGAAGGTGATGGCCTGGATGATATCGTGACGACTCTCAGTGCCGTTCGGAACGACGCCGAAGCCCAGCTTCTCGTACACGTTTGCTGCGAAAATCGCGCCCTTTAATGCACCCGCAACAACGGTCGGAGACAGGAAAAGTCCCTGGTAGAGAGACTGGCTGACACCGAGGCTGGCACCAACCTCTTTTCCGAGACCCGGAGCTGTCAGGCGGTATGCCGCCCGCTCCACGCAGTCCCTGCGTCCGACGATATAGCCGCCGATCGGGGCAAGTCCGCCGCCCGGGTTCTTAATTAAGGAACCGACGATCATGTCCGCTCCCACATCTGTCGGCTCCATCTCCTCCACGAACTCGCCGTAGCAGTTATCTACCATGCAGATCACATCCGGCTTGATAGACTTGATAAAGGAGATCAGCTCGCCGATACGCTTTACGGATAAGGTTGGTCTTGTGGCATATCCCTTGGAGCGCTGGATCTCGATGAGTTTTGTTCGCTCATTGATAGCTTTTTTGATGTTCTCAAAGTCGAAATCACCGTTCGGAAGAAGATCCACCTGGCTGTAGGTAATGCCGAACTCCTTTAAGGAACCGACAGAATCACGGATTCCGATGACTTCCTCTAAAGTATCGTACGGTTTTCCTACCGGGGAAAGGATCTCATCACCCGGGCGGAGATTTCCGGAAAGAGCAATGGTAAGCGCATGGGTTCCGGAGATCAGCTGTGGGCGGACAAGGGCGTCCTCGCCGTGGAATGCCTTCGCATAGACTTCCTCCAACGTGTCACGTCCAAGGTCATTGTAGCCGTATCCCGTAGTTCCGGCGAAATGGATATCGCTGACTCTCGCCTCCTGCATGGCTTTAATGACCTTTAACTGATTGTATTCTGCTGTCTTATCGATGGCCTCGAAACGGTCGTGCAGGCTTTTCTCGATCTCTCTTCCATAATTTAAAACCTTCTCAGAGATTCCAAGCTCTCCGTACATCTTTATAAGTTCCATGATTTCTCCTTTTTTCTAACTGCCATAATGTTTCTTTCGCGCAGATCCTCAAGCATCCACACGAGGATCTTTTCTCTATCAAAATCAAAGTTTCCCTGATCCACCCAGGTAACTTCTTTTTCTCTCTTAAACCAGGTGAGCTGGCGCTTCGCGAAGTGTCTGGTGTCGCGCTTAATGATGTAGACCGCCTCATCTAAGGAGATCGTTCCATCCAGGGCATCCAGGATCTCTTTGTATCCAAGCCCCTGCATGGACACCATATCTCTCGTGCAGCCCATCTCCTTCAACTTTTCCACTTCCGCCAGCAGGCCGTTCTTCATCATGAGATCCACCCGCAGGTCGATCCTCTGATACAGGCGTTCGCGATCCATGTTCAGTACATAGTAAGCGAAGTTGTATGGCGATTCTTTCTGCCGCTCCGCCTCGTTATGTTCGGATATCTTTGTCCCGGTTTTCTTGTAAAACTCCAGGGCGCGGATTACACGCTTCACGTTGTTCTCGTGGATCGCCTCTGCGGACTCCGGGTCCACTTCCTTTAACATATCGTGAAGGCAGGACGCGCCTTTTTCTGCCGCCAGGCACTCCAATTCTTCCCTGTATCCCGTATCACTGTCATTTTCCGTAAAATCGATATCGTTCACCAGTGCCTGGATATAAAAGCCGGTGCCTCCAGCGATGATCGGGATATGTCCGGCGGCGTAGATCTCCTCCATGGCCTGCTTTGCGAGTCTCTGGAAAACGACCACGTTAAATTCATCCCACGGATCCAGAACATCGATCAGGTGATGTCTGACACCGTCCATCTCCTCCTTCGTCACCTTTGCGGAACCGATATCCATGTGGCGGTACACCTGCATGGAATCGGCACTGATGATCTCGCCGCCGACCTTTTTCGCGAGTTCCACCGACAGGGCGGTCTTTCCGGACGCCGTCGGCCCGGTGATTATGATCAAAGGCTTTTTCATTATATGATCCTCTTGAATTTCTTTTCCATCTCATATTTGCTGATCGCGACGATCGTCGGTCTTCCGTGCGGGCAGTTATATGGATTCTCCAGTTTTAACAGTTCATCGATGAGCTTATCCGCTTCGGCGAAGGACAGCTCGTTGTTTCCCTTTACCGCCGCCTTGCAGGACATGGTGGCGATCCGGTCGTAGATGGACTCCACATTCTTTCCCATACTCTCATCGGAGAGTCCGTCGATGAGTTCCATCAGAAGGTCCTTTTTCGCCAGGGAGAACAGATTGTCCGGCACCGCCCGCACCGCGTACTCGTTTCCGCCGAAAGGCTCGATCTCGAAGCCGATGTCCGTAAACACCTTCATGTGGCGTTTTAAGAGATCCGCCTCCTGTAAGGAAAGTGTCAGGATGATCGGCGGGCTCACGAGCTGGGAGGTGTATTCCCTCGTCTTTAGGGACGCGAAGTTCTTCTCGAAGAGGACCTTCTCGTGGGCGGCATGCTGGTCAATAATGTAGAGACTGCCGTCGTACTCCACAAGCCAGTAAGTTTCGAAGACCTGGCCGATCAGACGGTGGCGCTTTCTCGCGGTTTCCGAGAGAAGGCGGTTGTCGAACATTTCCATCTGCTTAGGAAGCGCTTCCTTCTCTGCCAGAGGTGCTTCTTTCTCAGCCGGGACCGCTTTCTTCGCAGCCAAAGCCGCACCTGTCGTCTCCGGAGCTTTCTCTTCCAAAGCCGCAGGCATCGCTGCCGCTCCTGTCTCGTTTGGCTGCTGTGCCTGTGCGCGTTCCGGCGGCAGTTCCCTTGTCAGCGGTTTCGGCGGCAGGATCCATTCGCTCTTCTGCTTCTTCTCCCCGTAGGCCGGTCGTTCCTCGCGGATGCCCATGGCTTCCATGCGCCGGTGCTCAAAAGGTTCCGGACCGCGGGCGTTCTTTACGGGCTCACTCATCCCGCTTCCCGGGATCGGATTTCCCGCCGCGGCAGTCTCTTTTTTCTCAAGCTCGCGCTCTTCCCGCTCCGACATGAGGCTCACGTTCGGAATCAATTCTTTCCCGGAAAGGGCGTCCACCACCGCCTGGCAGATCACCCGGTACATGTTCTCGCCGTCCTTGAAGCGAAGCTCCATCTTTGACGGATGTACGTTCACATCGATAAACTCCGGCTCCACGGTGAGGTGCAGCAGCGTGAAGGGATATTTGTGCTGCATCATATAGCTCTTGTACCCGTCCTCGATGGCCTTGGACACGAGTCCGCTCTTAATGTACCGCCCGTTGATGAAATAATTCTCAAAATTTCTGTTTCCCCGGGCGATCACCGGCTTTCCGATAAATCCGGAGATCTTCACGATTCCGTTTGACACCTCCACCGGGAGAAGGTTTGCCGCGATCTCCCGCCCGTAGACGGTGTAGATAATGTCTTTCAGGTTGTGATTCCCCGAGGTGTGGAGACGGCTCTGGTTATTCACGATAAGCCGGATGGAGATCTCTGGGTGGGACAGGGCGATCTTTTCCACGAGATCTGTCACGTGTGCCCCTTCCGTGGTCTCCGTCTTCAAAAATTTCCGTCTGGCAGGTGTGTTGAAAAAGAGGTTCCTGGAGATAAATGTGGTTCCGTCCGGCGCGCCGATCTCCTCAAGGCCTTTCTCCTCGCCGCCTTCGATCCTGTATCTGGATCCCGTGAGGCTGCCAGAGGTCTTTGTGATCAGTTCCACCTGAGAGACGGCCGCGATACTGGAAAGTGCCTCGCCACGGAATCCAAGGGAAGAGACCGTGAGCAGATCTTCCGCTGTCCGGATCTTACTGGTGGAGTGGCGAAGAAACGCTAACGGAAGCTCTTCCTTCTTGATCCCGCATCCATTGTCCGTGATCCGGATAAACCCGATGCCGCCCTGACGGATCTCCACGGTGATCGCCGTGGAACCGGCATCAATGGCGTTTTCCATTAACTCTTTCACCACGGAAGCAGGCCGCTCCACAACCTCTCCCGCAGCGATCTGGTTGATCGTACTCTGATCCAGCACCTGAATCGGCATAGTCTCTCTCCCTCTCTTTCATATTTTACCCTCGCCGGTATTTGTCTTTCACGCCGTTTCATGCGAAACCCCGCACCCACAAGGTTTTTTCGTATCATTACTGCCAGCGGTTCTTAAGCTTCGTCTGCAGTCTGTACAGCGTATTCAAGGCATCGATCGGGGTCATGCTGGAAAGCTCCAGATCCCCGAGTTCTTTTATGATATCGTCGTCCTTCACCGTGTCAAAGATGGACATCTGGTTGAGATCCACCTCGTCCGGCTTCGCCACCGCCTTGTGCTGCGGGGACGCACTCATCTGGGCGATCTCCTTTGCCTGGGCCGTGATGTCGGCGCTGGCAAGCTCCTCCACGAGTTCCTTCGCACGGGCGATGACCGGCTCCGGTACTCCCGCAAGCTTCGCTACCTGGATTCCGTAACTCTTGTCTGCTCCGCCCTTTACAATCTTTCTGAGGAACACGATATCGTCCCCCTGTTCCTTAACGGCGATACAGTAGTTGTTAACTCCGCTTATGGTTCCCTCAAGTTCCGTGAGCTCATGGTAATGAGTCGCAAACAATGTCTTCGCGCCGAGGATCTTCGGGTTGCTGATGTGCTCGATGACCGCCCAGGCAATGGACAGGCCATCGAAGGTACTCGTACCTCGGCCGATCTCATCGAGGACAAGAAGACTGTTCTTTGTGGCGTTTCTCAGGATATTCGCCACCTCTGTCATCTCAACCATAAACGTACTCTGGCCGGAAGCCAGGTCATCGGAGGCGCCGACTCTCGTAAAGATCCTGTCGCAGATTCCAATGTTAGCCTCGTCTGCCGGGACAAAGCTTCCGATCTGTGCCATGAGGACGATGAGGGCTGTCTGTCTCATATAGGTGGACTTACCGGCCATGTTCGGTCCCGTGATGACGGAGATCCTGTTCTTTCCATTGTCCAGATATGTATCGTTTGCGACAAACAGACTGTCCTTGATCATCTTCTCAACCACCGGATGGCGTCCGTTCTTGATGTTGATAACGCCTTTTTCGTTGATCTTCGGCTTCACATAGTTATTTCTCATGGACACCGTGGACAGGGATGTGAACACGTCAATGCCCGCAATAGCCTTCGCGGTACTCTGGATCCGCAGGACTTCCGCCGCGATCTGATCACGCACGTCGCAGAACAGGTCATACTCTAAGGTGTAGAGGCGGTCCTCCGCGCCCATGATGATGTCTTCCAGCTCTTTCAGGCGGTCTGTGGTGTACCGCTCTGCGTTTGTCAGCGTCTGTTTACGGATAAAGTACTCCGGAACTAAGTCCTTGAAGGAGTTCGTCACCTCAAAATAGTAGCCGAACACCTTGTTGTACTTGATCTTCAGATTTTTAATCCCTGTCTTTTCCTTCTCCTCCGTCTCAAGATCCGCCAGCCATGCCTTCCCCTCAGTCTTCGCCTTCCGGTACTTGTCGGCTTCCTCGCTGTATCCGTCCTTGATGATGTTTCCCTCGCGGACCGTGATCGGCGGCTCGTCGACAATGGAGCGGTCGATCAGCTCATAGAGGTCCCGGAGCGGGTCCAGGTCCTCATTCATCTTTTTTAAGAGCTCGCAGGAGAATTCTCCGAGAATATCTTTGATATACGGCAGCATCTCCAGGGAATTCTTAAAGGAGAGAAGGTCTCTCGGGTTCGCTGTCTTGTAGCTGATCCGGCCCATGAGACGTTCCAGGTCATAGACAGAATTTAAGTATTCCCGGATCTCCTCCCTGGAAATATAGTTCATGTTCAGTTCCTCGATGGCCTGCTGACGGCGCTCGATCTCCTCTTTATCGATCAGCGGCTGTTCAATAAAAGAACGGAGAAGTCTCGCTCCCATGGCCGTCTTTGTCTTATCGAGAACCCAGAGCAGGGATCCGCGCTTCTGTTTTTCCCTTAAGGTCTCAACTAACTCCAGATTTCGTCTCGTGGAGGTGTCGATCATCATGAACTGACCTGTCGTATACGGTGTGATCTTCGTCAGATGGGACAGGTCATTCTTCTGCGTCTCATAGAGGTACTGAAGAACAGCACCGGAGGCGATCATTCCGTTCTCGTAGTCGCCCAGGCCCAGTCCTTCCAGACTCATCACATGGAAGTGCTCTTTTAAGATCTTTCTGCAGTCATCGTCCGAGAAAAACCTGTTTTCCAGGGCGGTCACGGCAAAATGATACCGTTCTTTTAACTCATCCATGTCCAGCCCGGACATAAAGAGTGCCTCGTTGCACACGAGCTCCGACGGTGTGAACTTATTGATCTCATCAAGCAGTGCCCGCTCGCTCGTCACTTCTGTAACAAAAAAATCGCCGGTCGTAATGTCGACCGTCGCAATTCCGTAATTGTTTCCAGTATACACAACCGCCATCAGGTAGTTGTTCTTTGTCTCATCCAGGGCCTGGGAGCTCGTGATGGTTCCCGGTGTCACAACGCGGATGACTTCGCGCTTTACGAGGCCCTTTGCGAGCTTCGGGTCCTCCATCTGCTCCGCGATAGCGACCTTATAGCCTTTCTGGACAAGTCTCGTGAGATAACCTTCCACCGCGTGGAATGGCACACCGCACATCGGTGCCCGCTCTTCCAGGCCGCAGTCCTTTCCCGTCAGTGTCAGTTCCAGTTCTCTTGAAACCGTCTTGGCATCCTCAAAAAACATCTCGTAGAAATCACCCAACCGGTAAAAAAGGATACAGTCCGGATACTGTTTTTTTGTTTCGAGATAATGTGTCATCATTGGTGAAATCTGTCCCACGTCTTTTCTCCTATTCCTTAACATGCCCACAGCGCCCGAAGCACTCGGCTCCGGGCGTCACATGTGTTTCATCTTATTTTACAAGAGATCCCATATAGTAGAATCCCTTTGCCTCGTCTAAGGAGACATCAACGATCTTTCCGATCAGAGATGCGTCTCCAGCGAAATGTACGACTGTGTTGTTGGAAAGTCTTCCTGTCACAAAGCCTGCCTCGTGCGTATCGATCTCCTCCACAAGGACTTTTTGTACTGTTCCCTCGTGGCGCTTTACGACCTCAGCCGCGATGTCCTGGACCTCCTTGAGCAGGCGGTCGAAACGGTTCTTTACCACGTCCTCCGGAACCTGGTTTGGCATAGCAGCCGCCGGTGTTCCGGTACGTTTGGAGTAGATGAAGGTGAAAGCACTGTCGTAACGCACTTTTCTCACCACATCCATGGTCTCCTCGAAGTCCTCCTCTGTCTCTCCCGGGAATCCCACGATGATATCGGTGGTCAGGGAAATATCCGGCATCGCCGCACGGAGCTTCTCCACCAGGGCGAGGTACTGTTCCTTCGAGTATTTGCGGTTCATTCTCTTCAAGATCTCACTGCTGCCAGACTGAAGCGGAAGATGCAAATGGCTGCAGATCTTTTTGGAATTCTTCATGGTCTCGATGAGTTCATCGGAGAGATCCTTCGGATGGGAAGTCATGAAGCGGATCCGCTCAAGTCCCTCGATCTTTTCCACTCTTCTAAGGAGCTCCGCAAACGTGATTGGCTGTTCCAGGTTCTTTCCGTAGGAGTTGACGTTCTGTCCCAGAAGCATGACTTCCACGACACCGTCAGCTACAAGACCCTCGATCTCCTTGATAATATCTTCCGGCTCCCTGCTTCTCTCGCGTCCACGCACATACGGCACGATGCAGTAGCTGCAGAAGTTGTTGCAGCCGAACATGATGTTGACACCAGATTTGAACGGATACTTTCTCTCGATCGGGAGTTCCTCCACGATCTCGTTTGTTCCTTCCCATACATCGACCACCATCTTCTTCTCCATGAAGCGCTCGTAGAGCAGCTCCGCAAGCTTGAAGATATTGTGGGTTCCGAAGATCAGATCCACATGGCGGTAGCTCTTCTTGATCTTTGCGACTACCTCCGGCTCCTGCATCATGCAGCCGCAGAGGGCGATCATCATATCCGGGTTCTTTCTCTTTACACCGCTTAAATATCCAAGGCGGCCATAAACCTTTAAGTTCGCGTTCTCACGAACGGTGCATGTATTGTAGAGGACGAAATCTGAATTCTCATCGGTTCCCTCCTCATAACCGGCTTCCTTTAAGATTCCAAGGAGTTTTTCGGAGTCTCTGGCATTCATCTGGCACCCGAATGTTTGAGTAAAAAAGGTCATGGGACGTCCTAGTTCGGCGGACTTCCGCTTCACGTAGTCCCTGGCTTTTGCCATGAAATAGAACTGTCTGTTCGGTTCGAATTCTGGCGCCTGGGCGTCGATGTTTACCAGATCCAGACTAATTTCTTTCAGCCTTTCAGCCGGAACTTCGCGCAAATCTATTTTATTATACATAAACTTTTCCTTTCATGTCTTACTTTTTCGTTAAATTTCATCGCCTGTTTGTTTGTCTACAAATACAATTTTCAATTCGCAACCCAGGACGCCGGCGATCTCCGCAAGTTCGGATTCTTTAAAATTGCACCGCGTCATTTTGTTGGAAAAATTCTGTCGCGTCTGGTTTGTTCCTTCTGCCAGGTCGCCCATTGTCATATTTCGCCGGCCGGCCAGGAAGCGGATCTTTTCCGCCGTGTTCATATCCATTCGATCAACCCCTTTCTGTTGTGTATGTTATTTTACTTTATACACTTTAGAATGTCAAGTTGAAAATATTTCTTTATCTTTTAATCTTTTTCTTTACATTTATACTTGACATTTTACACTATATAGTGTATTATAATATCATAAAGCAAAGGAAATAAACATCCAGTAGAAAGGTTAAAATGGTGATAGATATGGAAATCAGAAGACTTAAAAATACAAAATTCGGAACAAACAAGATTGCTAGAGTCGTTACCGGTTGGGCGCTCTATGAAGCCGGTAAGGGTTGGATCGCTTTCAGTCACGACCGCGACCAGTTCGGGATCCTGGTTCCTTATATTCCGTGTGGTGGAAAGAAGGCGCTTCAATCCATCCTAGACGCCGGCGGCTTCGTCAGCTTCGACGGTATGGAGTATGTCACCGAATTATAAAGGGCCGGAAGGCCCTTTTATTTTACGCTTTTTCGTGTATTATAGAAAATATTTCTTTCTGTTTTTAATCATTTTCTTTACATTTGTTCTTGACATATTACACTTTATAGTGTATAATGTAAACATAAGATAAAGAAAAGAGGTAATCAAAATGCTAGATAAAAACGGAATGGAAATCAAAACAGGGATGGTCGTAGAAATCAAGGACGCCTTCTTCAAAAATGATAACGGGCTTTACTTTGTGGAACACTCCGCCGGGGATCCTGACTGGTGCGGCTCCGATCATAGTCTTCGTAAGATTTCAAAGCGTGGCAAAATCAGCCAGGCGAAACACAATCTTTGTTTCTGGCCGATCGGAATTTTCATCAGCGACCGATTCAAGGCCGCCGAAGCGCGAACATGGAATAAAGAACACGCGACAATCGAAATCAGAACCGAAATCGACCGTTCAGAAGTTGCCGCCTACTTTAACCAGATGGCCGAAGATCTCACCGATCGGATCCAACGCGAAGCCTGGGACTATGGCGAAGAAAGCCAGACCGTGAAGACATCAACCGCAATTCAGAAACATTATAGACAAGTAGCGTCGGAAATATTGGCATAATAGGAACAGGGCGGCCGGCATGGTCGCCCGGAAAGGAAGAATCATGGAATGGAAAGAAGCATTTGACGCCGCCGTTGGAAAGACGGTGGGCGCGTATGAGAAGATGGAAGAAGCGTTCCTGTCTGGTAGTAAGGAAGACTTCGAACACTGGCACGCTGAATATTGTCGGTATATCGACGTATTTACAGAAGCGACCGGAATCCCAGAATCGCAATTCATTGAAATTGTGGACGACGCCGTCCTGAAAAAGAAAGAACAGAATAAATAAACATGGGCGGCCACGGCGGCCGCCGGAAAGGTGATAACATGAAAGATACATATTTTGATAATGTGAAGGTTAGACTATTTACAGATTGTAGTAACGTGAACAACTATGAAGAACAGAAGGATCTTGAAAGAAACCGCGTAAATTATGGGTGCGCGATTTCCTGGGCGCAAGTAATGCGTGATTTCGGCCATGACGTGGATCTTCCCGTTTATGATAGCGACGGATTTTTGAGGATCGCGAAAATCGTGATTGACGGTGAAGTTTATGTTGACTTCGAAGCTACAAAGAAGGAAATTGAAAATCAGAGTAAATCAGAATAAATCAGAGTTTGTCAGAGAATATCAGAATATATCCCACGAACGCATAAAAGCCCCGGAAATGGATTTTCCGGGGCTTATTGTGTATTTGTCCACTTACGGCATTAAAACGCAAATCTGGGCGGCTGGCGCGTTCAGACGGGCATTTCCGCGCCGCCTGTTCTGCCTGGGAATTGGTCGGGGATTTTGTTTCCCCCTTATACCCCCTTCCCTTGCGCCCATTGTATCATACATTTTATAAACTGTAAAGTGTAAGTTGTAAATATTTGTTATAAATTCAAAATTTTAAAGTGTATTACACCCGTGAGCCGAATTCGTCGTCAAGAGCGATCCAGCCGTCTTCGTTCGTCGCGTAGGACTTCAACAGGCCCCACAACTTCGCGCCTGGGCCTTCCTTCGTCTTTACGATGGTAAAGGATCCGACGCCAGTGTGTACCGCCTGACCGTTCTTCTTGTGGTAGTCGTAAGTTGTGCCAGGGCCTTTTCTGATCCGCAAATCAGGAATCTTCACGCGGAACACGAAGGATTCATTCGCGGCGGCAACGCAAGGATAAATTTCTTTTCCTGAATTGTCGAAGACTTTGTAACCGCTATTCTGTTTACAAAGTTCGATTGCGTTTTCCTTCTGCTTGAAGGCGCCGATCTGAGTGTCGGCCTTGTCCCAGGACTTACGAACGCGGAAATATCCGGTTCCGGCGGTGCTTTCCTTCTGTTCCTGGGTAGCCTTGAAGGAAACATAATCCGGGATCGTGGTAATGAACAGGCCGCTTTTCAGCTTATACCATTTTTCATCGGCGGAGATTCCGACGACGGTAAACACGCCTTCGTGTACAATCTGATCGACGGCGGCCGTGTAGCTAGGCGCCTTTCGGATATTCAGGCCGTCTTCGCCCTTGTAGATAACCGTAACAGTTCCATTCAGGGCGTTAATCTTCTGGTTGCTCTTGTCGTCGCTGGTGTTATCTACCGGCGCGGAAGGAACGGTTGTGACGGTCTGGCCGGACATTGCCTTTTTGACATCCTTTCGGAACTGATTCATTGTCAGACCGTATTTGTTCCAGATATGTTCGGGATCGCCGTGATTCGAAGCGATTCCCTTCGCGTGGCCTTCGCGGTGGCTCATTAAAACATTGCTGTTTTCAGGATTGAAGCCGTATTTCTTGCAGATGTACGCGAAGAACTGGACAGCGTTCGCGTAGGTTGCCAGGACATGGGCCTTCGTGTTGCTTCCGTCGCCTGTTTCAATCCAGGAAGAACCGCCCGTGTACTTAATAGTCGCCGGTTCTGTCATTTCAATGCTGATAAGCGAATTGTTTCCGCTTCCGTTCGAACCGGATCCGCAATGCCAGGCGCGGAAGTTCCACGGTAAAAGCTGTAAAACGACCGCGGCTTTTCCGACGACCGCATGGACACACGCGCCCGTTGAAACGGAAAAATTATTCGCGATAACCTTCGGATCTGGCTGTGGACAACCGATACTGTGAAGCATACCGCCGCCCGGTGTAATTCTGCGGCCGTCCTTATAACAAGGGCTGTTTGTTAAAAGATTTTCTTTGATTTCAATACTCATTTTGTCTTCACTCTCCTTTACATCGTACTTGTGAAGTTCCCATCGTTCAATGATGGAACAGATCTTTTCAACGTATGTTACGTCAGTGGCGTAGCCGCCGTTTTTGATGATCTGGATCGCCTTTCTGTAATCTGTTTCGCCCGAAAGTCCTTCATACCGCTTTGCGGCTCCTTTCATGGCGCCCAGCAAGTAAAGCGAATGATCGTTTATACTGGCCTGAATGTCCGGGTATGCGCGGAAATCGGCAACGACGGAATATTCTTCGCCGTTCTTCTTCTGTTCTTTTGTGGTCTTCGTGTATTTCGAAGTACCGTCCCAGACGCTTTTCCAGGTGTTCCCACTTAAAGAACACTTCATTCCGAAAAGGTTGTTTGCGTTCACGGCTAGGTCAGTAGAGCCGTAACCGCTTTCTAAAATTGCCTGTGCCATTGTTACGGAAGCAAGTATTCCGCTTGCTTCCGCGTCTTTCATGGCATACGGCGCGATTTTGATAACAAAATCTTTTTCCGACATTGATTAGTCCTTCTTTCTGTAAAATCTGGCCCAGATCTCAAATAAATAGTCCCAGCCCTTACAACACACGATCGCCACGATGAACGCCGCGAAAATGACGGCTACCAGGTAATACCACACGAACGCGATTGACGCGTAAGACAAGTAAGCAAAGAAGCCGATCACGCAAATTACAAGGGACAGAATAAGAACCTGGAACTTTGTCGGGATCTTGTCCAGGAAGCCGATCCCCTTTGTAAACTCTGTGATAACCGAAATCAATGTACAGATTGCGGCCACAATCAGGATGATTTTTGAAGCGTTTTCAATGATAAATTCAATGTTCATGTTGTTTTCTCCCTTCTGGTGTAAAAATAGTTTTCAGTTATAATCCGAAGCCGGTTCGAACAATGGTTGTTAAAAGCCCGATGGCCGCGACGATAATAGCCGCCACAACAGTTCGGAAAAGCCATTTATTCGATTCGGTGAGATCTGCGACGGTCTTCTGGACGTCTTCAAGATCGCTTTTGATTCGAAGAATTTCTTTTTCGTTTTCATAGGTCTTGATTTTGGCGTTGTTGTAACCGTCAAGTTTTCCTTCGATCTTGATAAGTCGATCAAGAACTTCTCTTTCAAATTCTGCTTCCATACCGTGAACCCCCTTTCCTGATTATTAGACAAAAATAACCTGGTAAAATGCCAGGCTATGAATTGTTATCTGGAACCCGGAAAGAAAATTCGTCGATAATCTTTCGGAGAAGGTTTCCGGCCGTGAAGTGGCTTATCAGACCGAAATAACTTTGCATGGTGTTGTTGACTTTCTCCCATGTAAGCCGGCCCATTTCAAACATTTTCTGAATGAACCGGATCCGGCGATACATTCTTTGTCGTGTCGATTTTCGAACACGGATTGTCAGCGGCGTAATAAGGGCGCCGACAAATGTTACCGGAAGATAAGCCGGTCGGATTGATGTCTTGTTATTTAATTCAAGGTGCAATTCCTCATTCAGAAATCTTTCGATTTCATCCCTTACCGCGAACGCCTTTTCCTTACTGTCAAAAAGTGCGATCACGTCGTCTACAAACCGAATATATTTTTCGATATGAAGAACGTGTTTACAAAACTGATCCAATTCGTTCAAGTAAATGTTCGCGAACATTTGACTTGTCAGGTTTCCGATCGGCATACCGCGATTGTATAACCAGTCTTCTTGTTTGCACAACTCCGGCTGGACGCCGGAAGGAAGGCCGAAGGCGGTATGTTCGCAATTTATCAGTTTATCCAGGTCGCGAAGAATCAGTTCGTCCTTGATGTGCTTTTTCAAGATCTTCATAAGGATTTCGTGATCGACGCGGTAAAAGTATTTTGCAATGTCAAGTTTTAAGACGTACCAGTGTTTCGGACTCCGGTTGACCTTCCGAAGCCAGATCTGTAACTGTTTTCTTGCCTTGACGGTTCCCTTACCCTTCCGGCAACCGTAACTATGCGTTATATACTGCCGGTCAAATAAAGGGTTTAGTTTCTGGTAATACGCCCATTGAACGACACGATCCCGGTACTGTAAAGCCATGATAATTCGGGGTTTCGGCTCATAAATCTGTTTCATGCGGTACTTACCGACACGATAGGACGATTCAAGCGGATTCCCTGGGATCCCGTCTTTCGGGTAGTATGTTAGTCGATTCGTGAGATCAATGATTTCTTCTTCCCTATGCGCGGAGAATTTCAAGTTTTCGTCGCGGTTGTGCTTGCCCTGGGAAGCGTTGCGATCCGCTTCAAGTAGGTTCGACGGGTCGATGATTTCTTCGTGCGTAATGTCGAAAGTCTTCATTGTGGTTAATTCCTTTCGTTGGAATTGTGCGCCCTTGCTTTCGGCGTGGGCGCGGCGCTGATCGTTACGCCCTTCACTGGCTTTCGCCAGGTACTAACCGCATTATCAGCAAATTTAATTTCTCCGGCGCTATGGCCGGAACTGAAACAGATCCCTTTTCCCTTTCTTGCACTGTGAAAAGTCCGTAAACTTTCCCGTCTGGCTAAAAGGATAAGCGGAGAAGAAGCCGATGTTCGTCCTGACGTTCGAACGTGGGTTGTTCAAGTTCAACGCGGAAGGGCCAGCGTTCGAAGTGTTGTTGTAACTGCCAGAGACAATCGGCAAGCGTTTTTGACCTGTTCCCTCTGCCGGAAATTATTTTCCGGCGGTTGTGCTGGTTTCCTTTTGTGATCGGATCCAGCCGCCGAGTAGCCGCCCGATTTCACATAACTTTTCTGAAACCAGTATGTAACGCTTTTCGTCTACAAATTTCATGTCATACGACAAATCATTGAACATTCGCAATAATTCAAGCTGAACGTCCGCGTCTTGAAGTGTCGTTTTCTTGAAATACTTCTTTTGTGCCGTGATTATAAGAATCAGGAATTGAAACAGACACTTTTTATAGTCCGCCACAAACCCCAGCTTTTCACTTCTGGGATATTTCACAAAAGAAGTGTACAGATATTTCATAAGGTCTTTTGACCTTTGAAGAATTATCAGGCCGCTTCGTTGTTCCCGTCCTTCGTCGGTTTCGGGATTTCCCGGCGCCCCGTATCTTCGCATATTTCCCATTGTTGCAATCCTTTCTTGTGTCTCAAAAATATAGGGGCTACTATCGTAGCCCCAAACAGAACACGGCTATCAGATTGCAGATTCCAACTCCATAAAAGCGGAGAAGAAGCCGAGGTGCGCCCCGACGTGCGAACGTGGGCGGTCCAAGCCCAACGCGGAAGGGCCAGCGTCCGAAGCGGAGTTGTAACCGCCAGAGACAAGCGGCAAGTGCTCGTCTTCGTTGTTGATCCAAAAAGCGCCGGTATGTGTGACGCCGCTTACCGGTGCAAGGAATAATTCCTTCAAGATCTCCGGGATCGTTGTCACGCCGGTTCCGGCCACAAGATTTCCGAAGTTTGCCGTGTAGGTACTGCCGGCCGCGCCGGTATCGGTTGCGATCTTGAAATCCTTTGTATATTTCAAGGTGCCAGGTGTTCCAGGCTCTACCAGGCTACCATTCGGAAGAATGGCCTTCCAATATGTGGACGCGGCAAGGTGTGAAACCTGTTTTGCGGCCAGGTTGCCGACGAAGATCTGGATTTCGCCTTTGTAAATTCTAAGGCCGGACATCCATTTCCAGACGTCACCCACGTAGTCGGCGATACCGTTTCGCGTTCCGTCATGGAACCAGGTCGCCGGGCCGGATCCGGTCGCGGTTCTGGTTGTTCTTGTTCCGCCCGATCCGTCGCTTTCGGTTGCGGTTGTCTCGCCCACCTCATAGGTGTATGTGTGGTGTTTTCCGTACTGGGTGTTGCCGCGCGGAATAAAACCGGATTTATAGATCAAATGGTTAATGACCGCACGTTCCGGGATTGACGCTAAATGCCAGCCCGTTCCCTTCGCATTACAAGCCGCGTGTGACGCGTCGTAATTGATGGACGCTTTCGGATCCACCAGCGGCCAGGAATAGGCCAGACCGTCCACAATACAGTTAATAAATTTGCTGAAAAAGAAGCGCTTGTATTCCACATCGTCAACCACAAAGGCCGAATGTGTCTTTTCGCTTCCACCGTCGAATAACTGGGCGTTTGTGCGCTTATTAAACGGGATCATAAAGGACGGAAGGCCCTTGACGTCCGAAATAATAGTGCAACCGCCGCCAGTCAATCCTTCCGTGGCGAATTTCAGGCTGTCAAACTGGTAATTATTCATAGATTACACCTTCTTTCAGCGCGAACAGTGTCAAGGTCACGTTGTCCATAGAGAACGGAACCGGATCGCGCTTGATAATTGTTTTCTGGCTGTTTTCTGTTTCTTCGGAATAGTCCGGGTTCGGGATTTCTTCTTCTGTGTAGGCTCTGGCCGGAATGTCCACCTGTGCCACATAAAGAAGACCGACACCGGTTTCCAGGTTGCCGGCCATATCCGAAGTAATGTCGATATGGACGTCGTTGTCGGCTTCGTATTTTTTCAGATTCAGCATGATCTGATCGCCGACGTTCAGCCAGGTTTTCGTTGTGGAATAGGAAATCTTCTGGCCTTCGTTTGCTTCGATAATTTTCATCGTCTCATTCCCACCTCTCTTTTTACATCATTCATTCGCGCGTTGATTTCTTCCGCGTATTCGCGATTCTGGGCGGCTGAATTGCCTTCGTGGCCGCCACCGAAGGCGCGTAACATCGCGGATTCCTGGGCGCGTCTTTCGTCTGATTTAATAATTACATTTGCTGGCATTAGTACAGTCCCCCGATCACATGAAGTTTTAATGTTACATTTTTGGCGCTACCATAGTAACGCACCTTAAAGGCGTTCAGGGCCTTGTCGAATACTTCTGCATACTCGACCGGGCCGTCCGCTTCCGTGACCTCAATATCGACCTTGTAATCGGTCTTATTGACAATCTTCGGAAGGGTGATCGTCTTCGCGGAATTGGTCGCCGGATATTTCAGCGAATTTGTGAGTGTCGCCGTTAATATCTGGCCGCGAAGATCGTCAACTGATTCCTGGATAAGTCGAAGGTGAATGGCGTTCGTGGCCGCGATCAGGTTTCCTTCCAGGATCCCCATGTCTTCGTTTCCGAAGTTGGTCGCGCTCTGCTGTGTGCCTTTCTGGTGGATCTCACCAGGGGCCGGCGTCCATTCTTTCACACCGTTTCCCAGATCCACGACGGAAACCCGTCTAGGGTACTGGACAATTCGGTCTTTCCAAAAAACCGGAATATACATCTTTTATCGCTCCTTTCTACTCATTCCCCGAAGACTGTACAATTTTGATCGTATAACGATACATGACGCCTTCGTCGAATTCCTCTTTGTTCAGGCTTTCGTTACCGCCGGCCCATAAGAAGCCGCCGCGATGATAGAAGCGAATTCCTGTAATAGAATCCGGGGCGTTATGATCGAACATAACATAGATCGCGATCCGGCCATCGGATAAAGTTTCCACATGGTCGATCGGAATTTTTGTCCAGGTATTCCCGGAACGGTATTCCGCGTAAGCGACAACCTTTTTCAAATATTCCTTCACGTCGTCGATTGCTTCGTCCGTTAAAGGAATATAATTTCCTTCTGTCATGCTGTTTCGATCTCCTTTCATTCTTCGTCCGCGGCGTATTTCTCCGCGGTGCTGTCATAATATAAGTTAAGTCCTTCACTTTCAGGCGCGACGGAAACGCCGCTTTCCGCCAGCGCAAGACCAGTCGCCGGATCTGGATAAGAACCGGTTTCCTGGTCGCTGTCCGTCGGATAAACGATTGTCTGTCCGTCGGTGGCGCCTTCAAGATCGACTGTAACTTCGGATAAATGCAAGCCGGTTGAAATGTCCGGCGTGGTTCCGGCTGGCGTGTACTCTGCGAACGCTTCTTCTCCCTCTGCTTCAAGTGAAAGCTGAACTTCGGTCGGGATAAATCCAACCGCGGCCGCCGGATATGTGCCACACTCGAAATCACCACAAAAGGTATAGAAAAACGTCTGGTACTCTGATCTATCGAAAAATTTAAGCGTGATCCCGTTCTGAAAAGCCATGTAATCGAAACGGGAACGCGCATTTTTAACTTTATTCAAATAATTCAGAAATTCTTTTATGGAAGTCTGCGTCACTTCCGTTCCGACTGCAATTCGGAAATGGAAAGGCGCTCCGGCGTATGTGTACCATTCTTCGACCGACGTGTTATTGTCGCCGAACACGGTGTCGATCATTTCTGTCATGGCCTGGCTGGTTCCTAGTTTCATGTACCAGTAAATCGAATTTCGGATCAGACTTCTTTTGATTTCCGGCGAAAGCGACGTGTTATAAAACAGAACACGGCTTTCAACTGCCAGGAAGTCCAGCTTGTCGTCTTCGACCTTATCCAGATCTGCCCAGATATACACCCGGCGCAACCGTTCCATGAATTTCTTTTTCTGAATATCAAACACCCGGCACGAAGCCAGGCGTTCAGGTGTCTTCATTTCTGCCGGAAGCGCGTCTTCTGTCCGGTAATCGTGAAGGCTAATCATTTTCAACGCCCCCGTAAACGAATTCGATCGTTCTTTCCTGGGCGACGGATGTTTCCGGGACAACCTGGAACGCCGGGGATTCGATAACGACGCGCTTTCCGCCGGCGGCTCTGACAAATTCTGTCAGGGTGTCCGGGTTAATGTCCCGGCCGATCTTTGTTTTTTGCCACTCGATATATGTATCTTTTGCGGCTTCGATCGCGCTCTTAATGGCCGCCAGATTGTTAATGTCACTTCGGCCAATATAATAAGTCGCCTTAATATCGTATTTCACAACGTCAGGCGGCGCGATCTGGTCTTTATCTGTAAGTGGAATAATCGGGTTGTTTTTCAAATATGCCAGACAGCCGTTGCAAAATGTCTGTTTTGGCAATTCTCCGCCGTTCAGAAGAATTCGGATGTCAACAACCGCGTCTTCCGGCTCGTAAATCTTCACATCCTCGATCGCCGCCGAATTGTACTGTTTCACCCAGTATTCGTAAGCGTCAGACGGGCCGGCTGTGGAATAGGACGACGGCGCCAGGAAAATTCGTTCACGGAAGTTTTCTTCTGTTTCTTCTCCGGCTCCGCCTTCCGATTTCGTTATATTTGTAACTTCGGCCACATAAGGAACCGGATCGACCAGGGTTTCAATCTGGCCGACAATATAATCATTTCCGACCGTTCCGACCGTTTCACACGTACAATCGACGTCGATATGATCCGCGCCGGCCGTGACCTCTGCGAAGTCGTCGGTTGCGAAATAAATTCCGTCCCCGGCGGTGACTCTGGTTCCGGCCGGGATATAAACCACTTCACGGCGGATTTCAGACAAAATAAAACGAACCGTTGTGACTGACGCCTTTGGTTCGTTGATAAAGGTCTTTTTCATAGATCCTAAATGTTTCAGGAAATCGCCGGTTGAATATTTCAAAAGGTTCTGTTTTGCCGCAAAGTCAAGTTGTTTATACATCTGGAACCACTGGCCGGCTTCAATCTTTAACTGAATGTATTCTTTATCGCCTGGGCGAAGGATCTTTTTCTTCCCGGTTTCCTGTTCATATTCATTTTGCCAGTTTGTAATATTTTCATTCAAGATCTGATCGAATGTAATGTCGTCTATGAACGATACGTCGGGAAGATCATATAGTTTCTGGATTTCATCAGCCATTATATACAAGCACCACCTTCGGAATTAAATTTCCGTTTCCATTTGCTTCGAACCGGACTTCATCGACCGAAACGCGGTCTTCGAATTCTTCGACAACTTCGATCGCTGAAATGGTATAAAGGTTCTGGGCCTGGTAGGCCGGCGCCGATATAACATCAGGATCAATCCCGACTTCCCGGTTCATCGGAATAGTGCCTTTTAAAACGGATAAAATAAAAGACACCTTTTCCATGATTTCTTGACGAAGGGAAAGTTCCACTTCGCTATTCATTACAATTTGTACGCCGTCAATTTCAATCATCGTTCGCGCCCCCCCTAATAGTATTCCGTGGCCGTTACGGCGATTTCGACAGAAACAAGTTCGCCGCGGTTCCACACTTCCTTAAAGTTTGCGTCGATGGAATCAACCGTCCACTTTCCGCCGCCGATCTTGTGGCCGCCAATTACTAGCGGACAAACTTTTCCACTTTCACAATACTTTATCAGTTTGTCCTTCATAATACGGGGCCGTACACCGTGACCGGCGCGGATCTTCATTGTGAACGACACGCCTTCGTTGTTCGGGCCGATGAATTCCCGTTCCGATTTCTTCCGGTAACGGCTGTGTTCGGAATAGTTCGCGGAAGCGGCCTGTTTGAAATCATTGAAATTACAGATTTTCTTGTCGCTGGTTTCGAAGATAATGTCCCCGAAATATCCGATCATTTACACCACCGTCCTTCCTATGTCGGATAACTGCCGGAAACGGTCAGGTTGCCACCCACATGGACGTTTCCGGTCGTGCTGATTGATTTTGCTGAAATGCTCCCGGCGCTGATCCTGCCAGTTACGGTTGCATTGCCGCCGACTGCCAGATTCCCGGAAACATTCAATTCTTCGACGTTCACGCTATCCGATACCACATCAAGGCGTTTCGCCTTCTTGTCGTACCGGATATAACTTCCGTCCCCGAAATCTTTTCGCCAGATCCCGGCGACGCCTTCCGGCGGCCGGTTTCCTTCTGCATACGGCGGCGGAAGAATCACGCCGCGCGTTCCGCCGTTTTCCAGGTGTACCACATATACAAGGGTTTCAACCGGTGGCGGATCAAATTCATTTGAGAAAAACGGCATATAAGGCGAAACGGCATTGTCACGGTCTTTATAGACGACCTGGGCCGTCCCGTCCGTGTAGTTAATCGCCGAAATATAGCCAACTCTTATAATATCGCTCATGTGTCCCCCTTTTTATCCTGGAATCGTCAGGACTGTTCCCGGCCAGATCCAGTGACCGTTGCTTGACGATGATTTTCCGTGTGATTTTGCGGCCGATTCGATGGTCGATTTATTTGTGTTATAAATCTGCATATACTTAGCACCGGATCCCAGGAATTTTGTTGAAATTCTCCACAAGGTATCGCCGCTTACAATGGTATAGGTCTTCGCCTTCGTGGAACTGCTGGCGGCTTTCTTTGTGGTGTTCCCGGACTCCACGGTCGCAACTGTGACGCCGTTTACAATCACGCATAGGTGCATATCAAGGCTTACGGTATAACCGCCGCTGGCGTCCTTTGTGTGTGTCACGGTGTCAATGTAATATTTCCCGTCCAGCTTGCCGAAGCCGGACATTTTTATATTTTTACAAGCGATATACTTCACATCGCCCCTTGTTTTCACGTTAATAGACTGGCATTTCCTGTTATGCTCTAACAGTTTCGCCTTCGCCTTGATTTCCGCGTCTTGAAGGCTTTCCGCGGTTTCGTTCAGTTTCAGGATCCTTGATCCGTTCCTCATCATAAATTTATATTTCAGCGTCTTGTTTTTCTTAGAATCTGTATAGCAGATCTGAACGCCGTCATATAGTCGCGTCATGCTCTTAGTGGCCGACCAGGAAGAACATTTTGACCGGTCAAGTGAAAGACTGGCCGCCTTCTTTTCATAGTCCGTCTGATCGAATACAACCATTTTCCGGTTATATAATTTCATAGCCAGGTTATAAGACGCGCAAAGGCTGAAAGCGAATTCAACGTCCGTCTGGTCGGATTGCTCCATTTCGTCGATCGAATAGTCCTGGCCGGAGAAATACAAGCCGATCTTTGCCGTTGCGGCAATGCTCGAAAGAATTCCTTTGACCGATGTTTTCTTCCAGGTCTTCGATTTCTTCGTGACGTTGAAATCCGTGTTGATCGGTGTCGCTATGCCCCCGATCGTGGCAATTTGCGGCGGCCCGGAATATCCCAGGTCGTCAATCAGGAAATAACCACAATTCAGGCTTCGATTGTCGCCTTCTTTGTTCCAGTTCGTTGTCTTGATGGTAGCTTCCACATAGTCGCCCTGAATAGGGATCCAGCCGCCCCACCAGACGCCGCTTCGGTTGTTTAATTTCAAGGAAACAGTGTCGGCCGTACCGCTCGCGTTGTCCACATACTCGAAGCCTTCTGTATAATCGGTTATTTTCTTTGTGATGTCCTTTCCGTTGTATTTCACGGAAACGTAAGACTGTCGCGCTTGCATGGCTTACACTCTCCATTCTGGAAGGTCTTCGTCGCTTTCTTCCGGCAACTCCGGGATATAAACCGGAGTGCCATCGGAAAACACGGAAATGTCCAGAAGGTGGGGATTGCTGTCCATCAGTAAGCCGATGTATTTCACGTCGCCATAAAAAGCGTAGGCGATAGAGTCCCACATATCGCCAGAAACGGTTGTGTAGTATCTTTTTTCGTCCATATCATGGCCCCTTCTTTATGCGAATGAAGTCCTTTCCTTCCCCTTCTTCCATCTGTCCATCATTTCATTAAACTTCTGCTGTGACATTTCAAGGGCTTCGTTCACATCTTCCTTGCTTGCGTTGCCCTGGATCACAACCGAAGGCGAATAGACAAATTTCGAACTATCCGTTGAAGAATTATCTTCCTTCGTTCTGTTGGTTGTGTTACTGGTTGTCACGTTGTTGTAAAGCTGTTTCGTGACTGATTCCGCCGGCTGGCCGTTGCTCTGAATTCCGACAAGCTGTTTCATTCTGTCGAAAACAGAAGCCGCGCCGTCATTCTGGTTGCCCTGGACGACTCCGGCGACGATGGATTTCATATTCGACCACAATTCAGCCAGCGGAAGAACCGCTTCTTTGCCGGCTTCTCCGCCGCCCAAAAGGTTGTTTCCACTTGCCCCGAAGATGGTCGGTTTGTTTAAAATACCACCGTTTTTATACCAACTGATCCCGAAATGGGGAACAGAAGGCGGATTGATTGAAAAACCGCCCGAAATAGAAACGTGCGGAAGTTTCAGCTTTGGAAGGCTCCAGGAAAAGTTGAATTTGCTTTTTAATGCGCCGATCGCGTTTGATACGGCGTTTTTCGCTGATTCCATCTTTCCACTGATCGCCGACACGATATTCCCAAAAATGCTTGTGACCGTGTTCTTCGCGGCTGATAAGCCGGAAGAAAAGGCCGAACGGATTCCAGATAATGCCGACGACACATTTGCCTTCGCTGTGTTTATTTTGTTGCTCATAGTTGCCCGGACATTTTCAAACGCCGAACTTGTAGCAGACGACACCGCCGACCAGGCCGCCGAAGCGGTTGACCGGATGGACGAAGTAACCGAAGAAACGGTCGCTTTCGCGGCGTTAATCTTGTTTGAGATATAACCCGTCGTCGTTGTCCAGGCTGAATTTGTCGCGGATGATACCGCCGACCAGGCCGCCGAAGCGGTTGATCGAATGGATGAAGCGACCGAAGAAACGGTCGCTTTCGCGGCGTTGATCTTGTTCGAAATATAGCCGCTTGCCGCCGTCCAGGCCGTGTTTGTTGCCGACGATACCGCCGACCAGGCCGAACTTGTGGCTGATTTTACGGACGACCAGGCCGCCGAAGCGGTTGATTTGATCATCGAAGTCACGGACGAAACAACCTGTTTCGCGCCGTTAATTTTTTCGGAAATATAACCGGTTGCCGCCGTCCAGGCTGAACTTGTGGCTGATTTCACCGCCGACCAAGCCGAACCCGTGGCTGATTTTACGGACGACCAGGCGCCCGAAACCGCGTTTACGATCGGAGAAAGGAAAGACGAAATCGTGTCTTTGACCTTCTGAATTCCGTCCGAAACGGTTGTTTTGATAAACTCCCAGGCTGAAAGGATCGTGTCCTTGCAGTTCTGCCAGATAAACTGGAACGGAAGCGTGATAATCTGAAAAGCGGCCGAAATGATTTCGCCGATCAGCATAACCCCGACTTTCACGATGTTTTTTATCGTTGTCCAGGCTTCACTTACCTTTTCGGAAATCTGCGACCAGATTTTGGAGAATTTCTCCTTGATCGCGGTCAATTTTCCGCCTGTTAATTTATCTATGAAGGTATATCCGGCCGTATAGTAGCCTTTTACGCCCTCGATTGCCGCCGCGGCGATTCCCTTAATTCCGCCGCCGTGTTCCTCATACGCGGACTTGATATTCGATAACTTTTCAGAAATCGTATCTTTAGCCGCTTGCATGATGGATCCGGCTGTTTTTTTGATGGACGAAAACGCGTCTGAAACCTTATTTTTGATTACAGATAGCTTTCCGCCTGTCGCTGTGTCAATCGCATTAAAAGCACCCACGACAACGCCTTTCAGCGCGTTCAGGGGCGCAAGTGTCAGCGAAGACAGGGCGCGAAATGCACCCGAAAAGATATTTTTCAATCCATCAAGGGCTTTCGACCAGTCGCCCGTGAAGACGCCGCTAATAAACTGAACGACACCCTGGAAGACCTGTTTCACGCCCGAAAAGATATTTGTGATCGTCTGTTTCCAGCTTTCGAATACAGACGAAAGGAACGCAAAAGCAACCGGGAATTTGTCTGCGAATTCCTGAATTGCGGCCGAAGCCTTTTCTTTCAGGTTGTTAAATACGCCGACGATCCAGTCGCCCAACTGTGACGCCTTTTCTTTCACGGTGTCCCAGTTTTTATATAGCAACACGCCGATCGCAATAACCGCCGCGATTGCCACACATGCAAGTCCAATCGGACTTGTTAGAAATGCGAAAGCCACGCCCAGCGCCGAAGTAACGGCCGTTCCGACCGCACAAATCGCGTTCCAGGCTGTCAAGGCCGCCGTCTGCGCCCATGTGGCCGCTGTGCTGATTCCCTTAACAACTGCGTCCTTTGCGTATAATGCGTAGAGATAGGCCGTTTCCAGCCTGTCCTTTGCTTTCAACGCAAGGTTCACGATCATAGCTTTCTTTTCCGCGCCAAACACTACCACAAGGGCCTTGACGGCTTTTACCGTGTTCATAGTGTCCTTTGCGAATTCAACCATCTTCACCGCCGCAACTGCTCCGGCGATTCCGGTAATAATCGGGATAAGAAGTCCCCATTCATCTAACTTCTGATAAACTGTCGCCGCGGCCCCGATAACTTTCATCATGGCCCCGATAACGGCCGGGATTGCGACCGTTGCAATTTGGGAAATGGCCGGTTTCACTATCTCCCATGCCTGGAACAATTTGTCTTTCAGATCCAGGGCGACCGCGATCACTTTGTCGATCGCTGGCTTGTTTTCTTCAATTTTCGCCTTGATATTCTCGAAGGCCGTGATTCCCGTATCACGTAAAAAAATAAATGCGTCCGTGGCTTTCGTGCGAATTTCGTCAAAAGCTGGCTTCGCCTGGTTAAAGGCCGCGATTGCTTTCTTCGCGAAATTCTCCGCCGCCGGAACGACTGTGTTATAAAATGACTGTGCAACGCCGACCGCGCGGTCAGTAATCGACGGGATCACATCAGCAACCCCTTTGATTGCGTCCTTTGCAAGTGGCGCGAATACCTCGCACAATCGAATTTTAGCGTCATCGACCGCCGAACCAAAAATCGCCATTGCGCCCGGTAACGTGTCCGTCATGGTATCGGCCATTGCGTCCAGGGCGCCGTCGGAATTCTCGAAGGCTTCTGTTAGCTGTGTCCAGGTGGACGCGGCCCCGTCTGCGCCTTCTGCGACGCCTTCCAACAAATAGCCGAACTGGGTATAATAGTTCGTGCCGGCGATTGCCGCCATGTAGTTGTTTTTCTGTTCCTGGGACAATCCAGACATCGCGCCGTTTAATTCCACAAGAATATCTTGCATATTCCGCATTGCGCCGGAACTATCGTAAATAGAAACGCCCAGTTCCTTAAATGCTTTCTGCGCGACGTCTTTCGTTGTCATTCGAACCAGCATAGAGTTCAAAGCCGTTCCGGCTTCCGCTCCCTTGATACCATTGTTCGCAAGGATACCCAGGGCCGCGGCGGTCTGCTTGTAGTCCATGCCGGCCGATTTTGCGGCGCCACCACAACCGATCATCGCTTCCATTAAGGCTTGCGCGGTTGTGTTCGATTTGTTATTCGCCTGGACAGCGACGTTCAAGTAATTTGTCAGATCGTCAACGCCCAGGCCCAACGCACTCATTGAGTCAGTTACCAAGTCCGAACAGGTGGCTAGATCCATCGAAGTAGCTTCCGACAAGCGAAGAACCGGTTCCAGCGCCGAAATAGAATCATTCACGTTCCAGCCGGCCAAACTCATATAACCTAATGCCTGGGCGGCTTCCGTGGCTGTCTTAGTCGTGCGTTTTCCCATCTCCTGGGCCGCCGTTTGAAGCTGTTTATATTCATCTTCGGTCGCTCCGGCAATACCGGCCGTTTCGGCCATTGCCTGGTTAAATTCCGAATATGTGTCCACCGCGTCTTTGACAAAATCGCCAATTTTTACGGCCGCGAAGGCGGCTGTTGCTATCTTCGCGGCCGTTTTTGCGGCTTTTCCGATTGAATCTAATTTGTTATTAACTCCACTAACCGATTTCGTGAGTGAACTTTGGATTTTTCCACCGATTTCAAGCGCCAGTTCGTAGCTTGTTTTCTTTGCCAATTTCGCTCACTTCCTTTGCTATGTCGATATACTCGTCAAGCGGAAGATCTGTGAAAAAATCTATTCCGGTGTTTGTTGCCATCGCAAGATGGACGGCCGTTTTTTGAATGTCGGCCCCGGAATCGTGCCTTACTCGTCTTTGTATAAAAAACCCACAACGGCGTTTTTAATCTTCTGGATCTCTGCGGCCGGAAGATCTTCGAAAAACTCCGCCGGAAGTCCGGTCACTTTGGTAGCGACGATCTTCGCGTATGTGGTTGTGCTTTCAGGTACGAAGCTAGATACACCGGTCTTGTTGAAAGCCTTTTCGATGGCCGTCAATGTACGTCCGGTCAGATCTTCCAGCCCGTGAAGATCTAATTCTGTGAACGTGTAGTCCTCGAATTTGTAGGGCTTTCTGAATTTGACGATCAGCTCGTCTTCTTCTTCCTTCTTCGGAAGAAGGGTGTCGGCGATTTCCTCGTTTGCCGGAACGACTGCGATTTCATCGCCGCCGATCATGTCTTCTCTTTTCTGCTCTTTGTTCTCTGTCATTGCTTATTTCCTCTCTTTCCTAGATCTGGCTTCTTACTTTCTGCAAACGATCAACGCCGTTCAGCTTCCAGATCATATTGTATTTATCAAGTTCCAGGACGGTAGTTCCAGCGATAGCGATCTTGCAGTAAGTAACTTCACGAGTGACTTTCGGTTCGCCCTTGCCGCCCTTTTTTAAGGATCCCAGGTCAAACGCCTTGACTTTTCCCTTTGTCGTTACGACAAGGCTTTCAAAGTCGTTTGTCTGGGTTGCGGTATTTAATACCTGCATAGATCCGCGGTAAGTAATCTGTCCGGTCTGGGTGATGAAATCGAAATATTCGCGGCTGATATTGCCGAAAGTTGTTTCAGTTTCCAAGGAACCGAAAGCGCCTTCGATCGCTTCTTCGATTTCGCCGGCGATTCCGGCCCCGTCGATGGTTTCCGTCATAGATTCGAAGTTCGGAAGCGTTACTTCGTTGGAAACTCCGACGTACTTGTGGCCGGCTCCGTAACTGTTGAAATTGTTTAAGACTGTCGGAATCTTATAGCCCATTATTCTCCACCCCCTTCAAGCGCGTTCTGTGTAATGGTAGGATCAAATTCAAAGACGTTTTCAATGTCTTCCGCCGGTATATAGCCGCCGATTCTTGTACGGAACTTAATGTGTCCGCCCAGGATATTCGCGATCGGATTTTCTTCGTGATCGAATACAATTTCGCCGCCGGCGATGTCGTCGGATCCCTGAAGGCCGTTCAACTGCATATTAAAGCCGGAAACAACCTCGTCGATCAGACGGTAATTCGTCAAGTCGTCCACATCCCGGAAGAATGTAAGTTTGAAATTGTTTTCAATGTAGTCGAAAATTGTTACAATGTTGATCCAACGGTCAATCGGATCCGTGGAAGACGGATAAACCGCGGTATTATTGCCCCAGTTCTTCCAGCCGTTCATATTGATAGCGGTAACGACTCCACAAGCGTTACAATAATCGTTTGCTTCGTCCATATCTGGAAGAACTTCGGAACCGTCCGCAAGACACAAGCCAGTGATCTTCGCGTCCTTGTTGGACGGGGAACGGGACGGAATACCGTTATTATTTGCGGCTAAATACTGTAAATTTGCCGCCATCATGGCTGAATAGTACAGTTTATAGTCGCCAACCTTTGCCATCGGCCACATAGCAATTTCGCCGCGGCTGGAAATAGCGTTGTTGTCCTTGAATTCCTTCACCTTGTCAATGGAATCCGCCTTTCCCTCTGCGGAATCGACATCCATCACCACTTTTCCGGTGAAAAGGCTAGAAATAGAAGTCGCTTTCGCGTCCAAGGCCAATGCAACGGCTGGAACGTGCGACCAGCCAGGGGCCAGAAGTAAAGAAGGTACATATCCGTATTTCGGATAAACCATGTTTACCAGTTCCAGGCCGGTTTTCTTCTTTGTGGCCATGTCAATGGAACCGATCACGTCTTCATAAGTCACCGCGGAAGGATCTAACTGAACAAAGGACGCTTTCAGGCTCTTTTCTGATTTTGCCGCGCCGGTCTTCACGATGGAAACTGTCACGGTTCCGTCAGAAGTGAAAGAAGCGACATAATCTTCATCGGCCTTGTAGGTCGTTGTTCCGCCTTCGTTTGCGATATTTAACTGATCCAGAAGGATTCCTTCTTCATCAATTACAATCTTTCCACCTTCAACCGTGTAGGTTTTTGAAACGGACGCCTTAACGTGTTTCTTCGGATCCAGGACGTTAATCAGGATCAGCGGCGCAACTGCAAAAATGTTGAATGACGCGTAAATACTCTGACAAAGTGTGTAGTTCTCGAAGTCGGTACAATAGCCAAGGGCGGTTACTGCGTCTTCTTTTTTCAAGCACGCGAACGGTTTGTTCACTGTGTCGTAAGGATCGGCGGCCAGGTTGACCGGCGCGGTTCCGACTACACACTGAATACAGCCGTCAGAAGTGACCGGAATTGAAATCGCGGTCGCCTGACGGCTGGTTCTAATACCATGTTTGTAATTAGACATTGCTTTTACTCTCCTTTCAGGATATTTTCAATCTCACTTCTGGAAATGGCGGCGATCTTGTCATACGCTACTGCTTCGGCCGTTCCTTCCGTGTCGATTGCTTTCTTTGTTTCCACTGTTTCAGCCAGCGGAACGATCAGGTTTTTAATAATAGGCTTTTTCTCTGCCAGTTTGGACAGGTTCGCCGGAAGTCCGTTTTCAAAAACAGATCCGTTTCTTGCTACTCCGCGCAAAGTAGGCCCCATGTACATAACTTTTTTATTAGTCATATTCTGTCTCCTTTATCATCGGTTTGTTTACCGCCCATAAAGTCGTCATACCGCCGAAAAACTTCGGCCAGGTGTCGTCTTCCTGGAACTTCTTTGAAACCGGTAATTGAATTCTGAAACGGTCTGCAATCAGCCGTTTCTTCAAAAATCGTTCTGAAATCAGGTTCAGAACATTTGCAACGTCAAAATGGCCTTGCCGGTTCTCGTTTTTGTCGTTCAGACCGACCAGGAAGTAAATCGAACAAATATTGTCGCCTTCTTCTTCCTGGATCACTTCTTCATCAAGGCACACCAGCACATAAGGAAATTGATCTTCGTCATTTTTCCCTTTCTTCGCCGGTAAATTCTGCGGATATACATTGAATTTCACGGGTTCCCCGTTGTTTAATGTGGTGTAGCCTTTTAGAACGTCCTTCACTTCATCGACAAGGGCTTTTTGTAAAAAAATGTCTGTCTGCATTTCTTACCCCTTCCGTAACAGGTTCGCGATTTCTGCGTCAATTCGCTTTTGAAGCGTTTCGTTCGCGTCGTCGTTAATAGCCTTCATAATTTTTTCATTTTTTATCATCTGCGGAACAGACGGGCCGTATAACTGCTTGATCGGAAGGCTTCGGCCGCTGGTACGTGTAAAAACGCCCTTGTGACCGGATTTCATAATCGCGATAAACGACTTCGGATCGCCGTCTAATGGCTTTACGCCGCCGGCTTTCTCGACTCCGGCCTTGTAGACCTTTGGTGATCTGTTTTTTCCGCGATAACGGACGGGCGTTCCGGGACTTACCTTGAATTTCGAAAGTGCGATCCCGGTTCCGTTCGAAATAACCGCGGCTTTCAGGCTGGATTTTGTCGCTTTTGTGACTGTGATTGTTTTCTTTACGTCGCCACTGGAAACGAAATACTTCCCCGAAGTTTCCTTCGCCATGTTCTTTTTGGCGTTGGTAGTCGCGCGATTGATCGCCCTGGCAACGACCAGCGGTGCCTTCGATTTCAGATTTCCCAGACGCTTTTCGACGTCTTCAATTCCTGTGACTTCGATTTTCTGGACGATCAATCCTGGTTCCCCGTTAAAATAATGGTATAGCCGCCGAAATCCTCTTTTACATCAGAAATCGGGTACATTTCGCCGTCAAATTCCATGTGCTGGCCGGCGACCAGCTCATAATCCAGGTCTTTTTTCTGCACGAAAAACAGAATGTCGTCCGTGAAGATTCCGCGTGTCTCAACGGTTTTTCCCATGCTCAACTCGATAATGCGATCATTATCCAGGACAATAGGAACTTCTTTCCCGTCGATCATGTGGGTTTCTGCGAATTCATCCATGTTGAAGAAAACACTGTCAAGGTCTTTTTCAAGCTGTTCTTTAAACGACTTCATGGCTTCGGCCCTTACTCCGCGTCGGCGTCGGCTTCTTTTTCTTCCTGGAAATTGATTACTTCATCGGCCAGATCGCCCACTTTTCTTTCCTCGTAATCGTTTCCCAGGTCAAGGCCGATTGAAAGCGCGTAAGTGTAAAGTTCCTTCTTTGTGCGAATCTTCCTTACTTCATCGGCGCTTTTATAGCCGCCAGGGGCCAGTTCGTCGAACATATCGCCGTCGGCCCTGTCCTCGTCGTCTTCCTCGATTTCATCGGCGGCGGCCACGCGCTCGTCGATCTCCACTAACTCGATGAATTTTCTTTTTTTCAGAAAATCCATGTCGATTTTTGACATATTGGTCGGAAGAATGGATCCAGGCGCATAAACCTTGCCATTTGTCTGGACTTCAACTTTTGTTCTGTATGCCATCTGTTGACACTCCCTTCATTAAGATCTGTTTACATAGATAACCGCCCAGGACTCCACATCGAACGGACGCGGAAGCGGTCTGGAAGTCAGGCGAAGCATTTTGACCTCGTTTTTCTCGTCGGCGTACTGCTTCGGAACAAGGCGCCCTTCGTAAGTCTGGAACTTTTTGTCTTCCATCTGGGTAACTGCTCCATACTCGATCTGACCTTCGCCGTCGGAATGGCCCATCAGGACGGTTCCGTCCGGGATCATTGCTTCATCCTCGCCCTCGTCATTCAAAAACCACTCGTCGTAGGTATAAATATCAAGGTCAAGTTCTGCGATACGGCCGTAAAAAGTAAGGGCCGGATCCACGACACGCGGTTCGATCACGATGTTCTTCATATTCAGCATATTCATAGCTTTTTCGACGAACGGGTTCGTTGTGAACTTCTCGATCACGTCAGAAGAAAAGATCGCAATGTCCGGGGCCTTGCCGGTTGCCTTAATGATTTTCTTTCGGATCTGGCGAAGGGTAGGAAGCGGATTGACGGTCGCAAGCGCCCAGTCCTGATCGGATCCCAGAACGGTAATGTTTGAAAATCCGAAATCGACCTGAACGTCAACGCCTTCTTCCTCGTCCACCACGTCGATTTTTCCTTCATAGAGGATCTGGCGACACATCCACTCTTTTCTTCTTGCGATTGCTTCTTCAAGGTCTGTCATGTCCTTAGAAAGAAGTTCGTCCTCGCGTTCTTCCGGTGTCCTCTGGCTGTAAACATTTTCACCGATTGCGCGGTTGGAAACATCATCGACAGTCAACGGTCTTTCCGGTGCGATCTTCGGTGTGGTGAAACTGTTAGTGTGGAAGCCCTGGCGTGTGATTACTTTTCCGCCGACTCTAGGGCTTACCAGCGGCGCCATGACGCGTTTTCCTTTTCTCACGTCAAATTCTACCTTTTCGGTGACGTGGGTTTCCTCGCCAGGGAAAAAGGTTTTCTGTAAAAATGTGCGGACGGGCGGCGTCTGGTCGATCGCGTCCATCATTTCACGGGTTGTATAATCAGGCATTGTCTTCTTACCCCCTTATTCGTATTTCTGGACGTTTGCAAGGTGGATCCCGATTCCTTTCAACTCGTCCTCGTAAGTGTCGATAGTTGCGTCAGCCTTAACCGCAACGGCGCCGCGGTTGAAATGGCCGGTAATATAGCATACTGCCGGAATATTGTCGCCTTCGGCGGCGGATCCGGTGTCCGTGTCGTCGGTAAGAATACCGAACGCCTTCATTGTCACGGAAGAAACCGTTGTTCCGGCGATATAGCCGTTCTTGTCAGTTCCCTTCACGATTACGGTTCCACGTTTCAATACTCCCTGGCCGCGTTTCAGGCCGATTCCCCCTGTCAGGATCGGGAAATCAGGGGAAACGATCAGCGCGTCCGGTGTGAATGTGCCTTCGTTTTTGTTGAATAACTGCATATTATTTCCCCCTTCTCTTGTCGCCCTTTAAGGCGTTGACTAAACCGCCGACTTTGGCTTCTCTCTGTTCGGCCTTCTGCTGGCTTCCGCCGTCATTTCCAACATTCGGAACGGTTCCAACGCTTCCAGCGCCGGAGTTTGCCAGATCGTCGGTAAGGTTGTTTAATGTTTTCTGTCCGGCCTGGTTGTTTGCACGTAACTGTGCAAGGGCCAGATCTGCGGCGGAAAGTGGTTCTTCGTACTTCGCTTTCATCAAAACGTCGTTCGGAATACCGTTCGCGATAGAATCAATGTCTTTGAGTCTGTCACGTTCTGCCTTGATTGCTTCTTCCACGATCTGATTTACAAAATCGGGATAAGCTGTTCTTAACTGTGCGGCGTCCTGGATAGCCGGCGCCGCCGTTGCTGGTGTCATTCCCATTTCACTATTTCCTTTCTGTGTTGTTGGTGTATTTGAAAAAGTTCCGGTTTCTTTCTGCGGCGTTTTAGAAAGATTCTGAACCTTCTTCCGAACTTCATCGGGCGCGAATGTATTTACAAAATTCTTGAAATTATATCCGATCCCGTTCGCTGTCAGGACATTCTTGTCCGTGTAGGAATTCTGAAAACTGTCTTCGATCAGTTCATCGCAAAAACCATTGTCGATCGCTTCCTGGCCGACGTACCAGCTTTCATTGTTCATCAATTCTTTGATTTCATCGTCCGTCTTTCCCAGGCGGTCGCGATATACGGACATAATGCTTTCTTTTACCTTGTCCGTAACTTCTGCCAGCTTTGCCAACTGCGCGGATGTATAAGATCCGTAAAGTGTTACGCTGGGATTGTGGGCCATCAGGACGCCGTTCTTTGCGATCCGGCGTGTACTGGCGGCCTGAAGGATAATCGTCGCCGCGCTGGCGCAAAGACCGATCACGGTCGCCGTGATTGTCGCTTTACTCTGAATCAGGGCGGTATAAATGGCATTTGCCGCGAATACATCGCCGCCGCCCGACTGGATCAGGACGTTAATGTTCTTCTTGTCGCCCAGGGCCTTTAATTCATTGATGAAATTCCGGTATGTGACGCAATCGTCACTCCACCAATCTTCTTCGGACGAAATTGTCCCGAATAACTGTAATTCCGCACTGTCGCCGCCGGAATCAACGAAATTCCAGAATTTGTTGTTCGCCTGGGAAGCTGTGGCCGGAACGGCGTTCGTAAACCGGGCCGGTTTAGTCTTCTTCTCCATCTTCCTTTTTCTCCTTTTCTGTGATTGTTTCCGCGCTCTGAACTGATACAAGGCCGGCTTCCTTCATCATTTCGCCTTCCCTTGCAAGTTGCGCGATGTTTGCTTCGAAGTCGCCGCCGGTCAGTTCGACGGTTTCCTTCTGCCTGGTTGAAAGTCCGACGCTGATTCTCTTTTCTGCCGCCGTGACTTCCTTCACTGGATCAATCATTCCCTGGCTAGGCCCGTTCCACTGTGCGCCGCAATAGGCTTTTTTAATCATCGGATCCAGGAAAAAACCGGGCGCTTTCAGGCGTCCGGTTGCGATTGCTTCCGTCAGGAATATTTCATAAATCGGCTGGCATAAATCAGCCGCTAACCAGGTTCTTTTCATTCGAAACGCCTTCCAGGCTTCCAGAAGTGCCGCCCTGGAAGCGGAATAGCTGGAAGTAAAGGATTTCGTCAGAAGTTCAACCGGAATTTCAAGCGCGGCCCCGACATACTTCGCAAGGGCTGTCACGAAGGCGTCGAAATTCGTTGATGGTCGTTTCGCGTCCGCAATCTCGACCTTTTCGCCTGGATTTAAGACGTTCACCATGCCAGGGCCTAGTTCATAGCTTGTCGGATCACTGGAAACACTGTCTTCGTCATCCACAACGCCGCCGAACCCGATGTCTGACGTTCCGTTCTCTGACGTAATGAAGACGGTAAAAAATCCATTGATAACGGCCGCCATCATTTCGGCTTCACTGTACCGCGTCAACTGCTTCAACGCTTCGATAACCGGCGCCAGATACGGGACGCCGCGGTACTGTTCCGCGCGTTCCGTCTCGTAAATCATAAGCACGTTCGGGGATCCGGTCTTATCTCCGAAAGCTTTTACCCTTGTCCATTTCTTTTCCGCCCGAAGTGTGCTGTTCGGGTAGGTGCTACAAATGTGATAGGCGACGATTTTCCCGGAATCATCCACTTCCACGCCGTTGTAAATCCGGTTGTGGGTGTTCGGATCCGTGGCGTGCAAATACACGCTGTTTCCGGTCTGGTGCGGCGTGCTTATGCGATCCGCTTCGATCAGGTGAATTCGTAGGCCATACGGGTAAAATTTATAGGGCTTGTCGTACTCTAAAAGGACGCAAGCGTCGCCATTCATCAGCCAGGACATGCACGCGACCTGTTGGATCTCGTAAAAATTGTTTACCCTGGTAGAATCGCAAAACTTTGAGTCCGCCCACAAGGCGAATTCGCGTTCCGCGTCCTTCTGCCAGCGCTCTTTTTCCTGACGGCTCATTCCCAGATAGTCGCCGTCGATCGTGCTTTTCAACTGTAAGCCCTGGCCGACGATGTTTGTTCGGTTTGTCTTAATGGCCGACACCGCCAGGGGCGCGGACATATAAAGGCTTCGGGATCTCTGCCGCAAGGTTGGAAGGTTCTTGTCGATGTCTTCCTGTGGTGTCTTGCTGTTTGCCAGCCATCCACGCATAGAATTTTTATTTCTGGAAGCGCCCGACTCGTCATACCCGGAATTTTGAAAGGAACGGATCATTTGCAGTTTGAACCGGTCTTGTGTCCGGCGGAGTGCCGCGGATGGGTTGACAATCTCGACCGCTTTGTCGAAAATATTCAATTTTGCACCGCCTTTCTCAAATATCCCGTGGAATAAAACGACCGGCGAAATTCCTTCCGCCGGCTTCCAACTGTTCAACCTGTTTTTCTATGTCTTTGATCGTTGCCCGGATCGTGGATAAGTCCGCACGTTTCAGGCTTTTTGTTCCGATCACGTATTCCTGGTTTAATAAAACGGCTTCTTCTGCTTCATAGTACAGATTTAAGCGCTTTTTCAGTCTTTCCAGGCGTTCCTGTTTCACTCTACTTAACGCCATCTTATCAACCCCCTTATAACTGGACGCCGCGGCTTGCGACGCCTGTTTTTTTGGTAGCCTTCTTTTTCGGCTGTTTTTTCATGTAGTTTATACCGGCCTTGATTTTTCCTTCCAGAACGTCCCAGTTCGGACGAAGGATTTCCGCGGCCGCGGTGGAATAGTTGCGAAGATCCAGCGGTTCGTTTCTGGTTCCCGATTTCTTCACCCACTTAATGACCGGGCGGCCGTCCTTAATGTGAACGACGCGCTGTTCGCTGTTAATTCCCTTGATATAGGTTTCGTTATAGCCGCGATCAGCGTTAATCGGAAAATGGCAATAGCCCGGCCCTTCGTCAACCGTGTTTAATCTCGTCATAAGGATTTCTTTTCCACTGTCAACGCCCAGGATAAAGACCTTCACTTTGTACTGGTTGTTTGTCGATACCTTGTGGATCAGCGGTATTCCAGGGCCGCCCATTCCTTTAATTCCATAAATGCGCTTGCCCTTGCGTTCCATTTTTTTCAGCCATTTATAACACTGTGTTGTGAAATGGCCGCCGGTATCAATGCAAGTACACGCCAGAAGAAGGGACGTTCCGCTTGCGAAGTACAATTCCCGGTCAAGGTATTCTTCCAGGCGATCCCAGGTTTCGTCTTTTTCCAGGTCGCCGAAGATCTTTTCATACCGGATCCCCCATGACTCATAGCCGCGGCCCCATCCGGTGATCTCCACTTCGAAACGGTCGTCCTGGACATCGACGCCGGCTGTCAGAAGAAGAACGCCGTCCGGGATTTCTGCTTCGTAGCGTTCCCGGCGTGAAAGAAGGGAATCGTCGTCGGCGCTCTTGCCGCGTTCTTCCCAGGTTTCGCCCAGGCTGGTATTGATAAAGGTCTTCATTTTGTTTATGTCGCCGTTTTCCTTCAATTCTTTGTTTGCTTCCTGGAAGTCCCGAATAATTTCTTCCCAGTGTTTCCAGGGCGACGCTAATTCGTTTAAGTGAAACGACCTTTTCCGGCGACGATCCGGGAATTTTGCGATATATTTTCCGGTCTGCTGTTTCCAGTCCATTTCGGAAATGTGTTCACCACAAAATGAACATTCCATTGTTGCGTCGGAAAAATGGATCCGCCCCCATTCGTAAGGTTGGAACCGACCGCAACACGGGCAAGGAACGCACCATTCTTCCTGTGAACCGGAAAGAAATTCCTTTTCAATCTGGCTTTCGCCCTTGATTGTAGGTGTCGAAACCTTGATTTTCTTTCGATTCCAGAAGGTATTTGTTCGTTTTTCCGCTAATTTGATCGGATTTCCTTCACCGCCGGCGCTGGCCGGGTATCTGTCCGTCTCGTCCATCAGGACAATTCGGATCGGACGGGACGCCAGGGACGCCGGGGAATTCGCGCCGGCCATTGTGATATGACCGCCCGGAAATTTCTTGTGAAGAATTGTGTTCCCGGAATCCCTGGATTTTGAATCCTTCACTTTGTCCGTTAATGCCGGCGTGTCGCGGATCATCGGAGCCAGTCTGTCCTTCGAAAAGGCTTGCGCCATGTCAAGGGTAGGCTGAACAACCAGGATCGGCGCCGGATCGTAGTCAACATAATAACCGATCGTGTTCAAAATCAATTCTGTTTTTCCGACCTGGGCCGAAGACATGATAACCACTTCTTCACACGCCGGATCGTTTACCGCGTCCAGAATTTCGCGCTGATATGGGGCGCGGTCTGTGTTCCACTGTCCGGGTTCCGCGGCGGACTCTGCCGAAAGTTTTCTGTACCGGTCGGCCCACTGGCTAACTGTCAGGATCGGGGGCGGCGCCACAATCTGGGCGATCTCGCGGAACAATTTCACCGTTTTAAAGTCGATTTGAAGGTCAGATTTGTTCATCGTCTTCACCTTCCACGTATTCGTCACTATAAAAATCAGCCGGATTGTAGTCTTTTAATTCGTTCAGCGCTTCCGTGACTTCCGACGTCAGACGTTCCTTGATGTAACCGGCGTCGCGGTCTTCCAGGACTGGGGCGACTTTGGCCGGAATGTTCATCATTCTTGTTTTGAAGGACGATAACATATCGGTCATAACATGGCGAACGTCGTCCGCCTTGTGAAGCTCTCCCTTCATGGTCTGCAATTTCATTTCTGAAATATGGCGTTTGACTCTTTCGTGAAGGGCTTTTTCTTCTTCGAAGTTCAGTTCACCGTCTGGATTGTCGCTGTCGTTGCTATCAACGGCCAGTTTCAGCGAAAGAATATAGTTCTTCAAGGAATCGACCAGGTTATAACGGCCCTTCGCCGCCCGGACGATGATTCCTTCTTCTGCCATCTGGCGGATCCTTCGGTCGGTGACTCCGAAAATATTCCCCAGGACGGCCGCTGATACGGTCAGGCTGTCTATATCCGTGACTTTCGCTGATTCTGTTTCCTGTTTTGCCATACCTGGCCCCCTTTCTGCCGTCCGAAACGGAAACGGCAACTTTCGTTATTTTCTTTCTGTATCTGGGAAGATTTTGGGCCTCGTAGACCCGCAACAAAATTTTGGCCGGCGGAAGAACCTAAAAATTTTTCGGGATTTTTTCTCGAAAAATTGTCATGGCCGGTCGCTCCGTCGGTCGCTCCCCTCTCTTGTCATATCTTACTATTGTGTCAAATGGTCGGCGGACGTCCGCTTTCATTATAGTGCGAACAAAAGGCTACACCGTCACTTGTCACGCGCCCGTTGTGTCAAGTACAGGGCAAAAAGAAAAAGAGCTTCCCATTCTTCGCGCGTCTTCAAGGCGTGTCTGGGTGTTCTTTTATTTGCGGCCATGCTTGAAGGTCAGGCCCTTAATCAGTTTGTCTTTGTTGTCCTGGTTGATCCCGATGTACCGAAGTGTGACGCTTATGTCTGCATGATTGAAGATCTCTTTCAGTGTCACGGCGTCGTGTGTCTGCTGGTACATATGATAGCCGAACGTCTTCCGTAAGGTGTGCGTTCCTATGCTGTCCAGGCCAAACTTCCGGCCGGCCGCCGATAATATGTTATAGGCTTGCTGGCGTGTGATTGCTTTGTTCTGATAGTTCGGAGAACGGAACAGATATTCAAAGTCACGCTTCCCGGAAATATATTCGTCGATAACTGGCCGTAACTCTGAGTTTATCGGGAAACGCTTTTCCTTCCCGGTTTTCTTCTCTCGAATATAAACCGCGTCTTTCCCCTTTACATCGCGCACGCGAAATTTTAGGATGTCAGAAATTCGAAGGCCCGTATAAATTCCGAACATAAAAAGGACGTAATCTCTTTCGTTGTTCGATTTCAGATAGTCGGCCAGATCCATAACAAGATCCATGTCTCGGATCGGTTCGACCGTGTTCATCGTTTACGCCCCCTTTCTTTTTCAGGCATGAAAAAAGCGCCGCATTTCTGCGACGCCTTTTCGAAGGTCTTATTGATCCACTTATCAACATACACATTATAGCACACGGGAACACGACATTTCCACGACATCTTTTACGACATTTTTACGACATAAAACACGACATGAAATACGACATTGTATTTTTACACTTCCCCGTGTATTTACTGGGTTTTTCGAACTTTCGGTCTTTCAAAAACCGGTTCAAATTTTTGAAAAATTTTCGTTTCAAAAAATTTTCATTTTCAGATCAAGCCACGGTCTTTCATGTCCCCTTCGATCCGCTGTTCCTGGCGGACGGACAGACCGATTTTTTCGGCGGTTCTTTGCTGTGTTTCTTTCAAAATCACGCGGTTGTAATAGATTTTTTCTTCGTATCCGGTCAGACTCGAATAAATCTTTTGCACGCGCTTTTTGCTCCGGCGAAGTTCCTTCCGTTCCTCTGTCAGTGTTCGGATGTTCGCTTCGTCGCGCTGGATCAGTTCCAGCCCTTCCAGAAAAGAAATGTGAGTGCTAGGCGAAGACTCTTTCGAATAGTCAATTCCACCAACGCCAGAAGGGCCATTCCACCCACACATTTTTTTGATCTTGTCAATCGACCTTCTGTGATTTTTGATTCGCTCATTACACAACATAATTTGAAGGTCAATGTCTCTAAAAAGGTTCCTTTCGTTGTTATTAGACGGTTTCGCCATTAGACTTCCCCTTGCAATCACGGCCGCTTCGTGCTATGATTATTAAAGGTTTTGTGGGCGGAGAAGTCGGAAACGGCGTTCCGTCCTTTTATTTTACAACAAACTTTTTGTCAAATCAACCGTTTTCATAATCTTTCACCACTTCCAGCCACAAGCCCCGTTTTCCGTCCTTGTAGTAAAGAAAATCAGTGTAGATCCCGGCTTTCAGAAGTTCTTCGGACGTCCTGATCGCGTCGTCCGCGTCCCGACATTTTATCGTGTCGCCGACTTTAAGTTCCGGCTGATTCTTCGTCCTGGACATTCTTTTCTTCCCCTTTCCATTCCTTGATCCCAAAACTGCTATTATAACCGGCGTCTTTCAGGATTTTTCGGACTTTTTCAAATTCTTTCTTTGTGAAATTCTCAACCCTGGCAATCACGACCGAATTTTCGACTTTCGCTTTATATCCGGCCGCGGTCAGTAATTGAACCGCTTCTTCTTTGCTCATTTTCTCACCTTTCTTGTACACATGAAATATAATTCCCGTCGGCGTCCTGGTAGATCTCCACCGGGAAGGCCAGGGCTTCGATAACTCCGATCAGCTTCGCGTCTTTTGGAATATCCTTCGTTTCCACCGGATAAGAATTCAAATAAGCCGTTTCAAGTTCTGGATCGTTATCATTTAGCGGTGTCGGCTTGAAATCTTCGGTTTCATTCGTGTTTTCCTGGTTCTTTTTCCTTCTTGCCATCTTGTAAGCCCCCCCCTTCTTTACATTCACATAGCCAAACGAACCGCCAGACAGGAAAAAGGCCCTTCCGGCCGTTTCGTCCATGTCCCCGTTGTCAATATGGCTTTGATAACAGGCGGCCGCCCGTTCCCTGGCTCCGCGGTCGCCGTATGCGTTGACGTGCCAGCCGGCGCCGCAAATATTACAGTAAATCACTTCGTCGATTTTTACCGGGTGTCTTTCCCGGTAATGCTTTTCGATTGCGATCCGGTCTGTCGAATTCTTTCCACAAACCGGACAGCAATAATATTTTACACTCCGGGATCTCTGGCGGCTCATTCCAGGTCAACCCCCAGTTCAACAATCCTTTTATTGTTCTTAATGTCCATCGTTTCGATCTGCTTCTTCCAAACCGCGCCGTAAATCTGAAAATCCTTTTTCAAGGTCAGAAAATAACGCTTGTGCGGATCGCGTAAATGAAGTTTTATAAGGCTGTCCATCAGGTGATCGGTGACGCCTTTGTCTATGACTGTTATATCAATTCTGGCCGCGGCCCGATTGAATTCCCGGCAAATTATGACATATTCCGGGCGTTTATTTTTCTTTCCCATGCTCTAGTTTCCTTTCTGGCCGTAAACGACGACCATTGACGGAAAAGGGGCGCTGTTTTTACTATCGCCGAATTTCAGGCGACCACGTATGAAGCGAATTTCCGCTTTGTGGTATATGTAATCGTGGAACCATTTTGTATCGGTTCGCGCTGGTAATAACATAACGACAAGGTTTCCGTGATCCTCATTCGTGCGAAAGGCTTTTTCCACCCATTTTCCTATTTCCCGGCCATACGGGGGATTGCAAAATACCCTATGCCCCCCCATTCTTTCAAAAGGCCATTGTCGGCGATGGTATAATATTTTTCGCACTTATGGTTAAATTCATCAGCACACGGATCCAGGTCGAAATGAAATTCCTTGTCAAGTTCAGCAAAGAACGCCTTCGGTGTAGCCCATGCGTCCGTTTTGCTGGAAAACATAACATTTGTGTTCATTCATTCTTTCCTTTCGTGTTCATGCTATCGGGAAGCCATTCGGGGAAGTCGTAAATTGACATCTGGCCGTCACATTCGTAATCATCCAGGATCCCCGAAAGCTTCGTTTCTGTGTCTTTTTCTCCTGGCTTCCGGCCGTTACTCGACATTCGACCGGTCGAAGGTTGTAAACGACGTCTGGCCGTTCTCGCGGACTGCTTCGGTTCCGACGACGATTTCCAGTTCAACCGGTTCATTCTTTACCAGGTCAAAAACAACAAGTGCCTGTCCCTGTTCCACCGCGTAGGTGATCCCGGTCGCCTGGCTGGCTTCGGTCATAAGGGACATAAATTTATTTATTCTTTCCTGTTGATTTTCCATTTCTTTTCCTTTCTGGTCTTCAAGATCCATTCTTCTTGTTCCCGATCTTCGTCCTTCTTTTCATCGTCGCTTTTGCACGACGCGGCCGCGGCCAGTGCGAAGATAAACGCCAGGAATACCACGGCGGCGGCCATTATAACCAGGGCTTTCATTTCGCGTCCCCTTCCTGGATAAGCTGTTCGCCGTCGTAAGTGTAAACATCCGCGGCCGGGATCGTGTAAAAATTCGGGTAAAAATTATATTTCTGGATCCACTCCTGGAAGACAGCTTCAAGGCCGCTTTCCAGTTCTTCGATCTGTTCCCTTGTGGCGTCGTCCAGGTAATCGTCGGCCCACTCGCCGCCCTCGTCCTGGGCCTGGCACTGAACCGCTTCGATCACGTCGTAACCAGAATTTGAAAGCGACGGACGATAAAATTCACACTGGCCGACGAAGATCTTATTCGGAATTCCTCTTTTCGGTGGACATTTCTTGAATTCCTCAAATTCCGCGATCGCGTCCTTCAAGGCTTCTTTCGTGTTGTTATAGGTGGCTCCGTAAGTCTCGCCATCGAAGCTATACGCGACCAGGTTCGCCGTGTATTCCTGAATATAACACCAGCTTTGCGGCGGTCTGGTAATTCCGGCCGTGTCAATCTTGAACGCCTGGTCGAATTCAACCGGTGTTCCTTCCTGGACGTGCCAGCCATAAAGACAAGTATCGGTTTTTCCGTTGGCCCCGTTTGCGTATTCGAATAATTCGCCAGGTTCCAGGCCGGAACATTCCGAAAGTTCCTTGTAATCGTTGGTTTTCTTGATATAGTCACAAGTAAACGCGCCCATGATTCCGCGGCCGGTCACATAGCAGACCACCCGGAAGGGATATTCAATCCCCTTCGGTCTGTTCTTGCGAATTTCCAGTTCTTTTTCGTTGGAAAGAATTTTCTTCCACCACTTTTCCTTAATGCTTATCAGGACTGTTTTCACTCTCAAACGCTCCTTTCTGGATAAATCCCTTAATTTCTTCGATACACTCCGGGCAAAAATCTTTTACCGTGTATCTGTTCAAAAAGTCGAAAAGGCCACAAAACAGGCCAGCTTTCTTTGGCTCCTGGCTTTCCTTCTTTCTCTCTGCTCTGGCCGAAACGATTTTGACTGTCTTTGAATTCACTTCGTCGAATGTCTTTCCGCACCGGTCGCAAACACAAGTTGTTTTTACCATCATCCTTTTTCCTTCCTGGCTATTTGTAAATTATGCCGGTGTGCTTATTCTTGAAGCCGATCCGGCCGTGGATCTCATAGCCTTGTAAATCTGCAATTTTCTTGAATATCTCCACAAGATCGGTCACTTCCTGCGGCTGTTTATCTGTTTTTCGGATCGCGCGTTCCGCCGTAACGTCACGATAACCGGAACCGTTGTATTTCAGGTCGTCCATTAACGGAACGGGAATTCCCCGTCCCCTTCCGGGATGTCCATAAACGAACTATTTTCCGGCGCCGGCGGTGGAACCTGTTCGTTTTCCCTGGTCTGTCTTCGTGTTTCTTCCTCTGCCTTCGTTTCGGCGAAGTTAATTTCATAGACGCGGACGGTCTTTGTATAGATTTTTCTTCCGCCAGGCTCCGTATAATGCCCGGATTCCAAACGGCCGACAATCTCGACCTTCTTGTCTTTTCTTAAAAAGTTTTTCGCGAATTCCGCGTTATGTCCGGTACACTTGCAGTCGATAAAATCGACCGCCTGGCCGCCGTCCGGGATTTTACCGTCCCGGACACACATAATCGTAAATGTGGCAAATACGGCGCGATCGCTGTCATATTTCAGAACCGGATTGTCCGTAAGTCTGCCAGATCCCAGCCATTTGTTCATTTGTTCTTTCTCCCCTTTCCTTTTCGTCTCATTGGTTTGTGGTGCATTTTCAGCCAATTATTCGGCATTTCCCGATAGTCGATCGGTTTGTCCATGACCTTTCCGACCGCGGCGGATAATTCAAGCAATGCTTCCGCGGCCGCTTCGCAACCCATGCCGAAGCCCTTCAAAACTGTGTTAATGTTTCGAAGGCCAGCCTGGCGTTCGATCAGATTCGCTATGTAGCGTTGGAATGTTTCATCCGGCGGCAAGTGCCGCGCGATTTCCCTTGTCAGGTCTTCCGGCAAATAGAAGACGATCGCGCCGTAATGCTCCGAAAGGGCTATCACGTAAACCGTGAACAGGTCAAGGCCGACTTCGTAGGCGAATAACAGGTTCGCTTCGCCGACCGTGTGGGTTTCCTTGCCGAACTGAAATTCAATCCGGTTAATAGCTTCGTAGATCTCCGCTTCCGGGTTAGTTTCTTTCAACGGCTTTGAAGATAAAAATTTTCTTTCCCTTGCTGTACTTTGCAAGTTTTTTTCGCTTTCTTTCGGCGTCTTTTTCTGTTCCCCGGATAATCGCTCTTTCCTCGCCTTCCACAATGATAAAATACTTTTCTTTACATTCCACAAAATTCATTCAACCACCTTCCCGTTTCTATTCTGCCAGGCGTTCCTTGTCCCCGGCGTTCTGAAAATTCTTCCCGTCGATATAGCCATACTGGCGAAGAAGATCGTGTTCGCGGCTTCTTTCAAATTCCCGGTTCTGGTATTCTTCCATTCCTGGGATTTCATCAACGAACGCGTTTACTTCTGCCGGAACCAGGCAAGCCAGGGCGAAGGTTTCGCTTTGTTTCTTCTGGTCTTCGAAATTCTGGTGAAGTCCGGCGTTAAAGCCTTCGACGTAGTTCATTTTTTCATTCCGGCCAAACTCCCGGCCGGCTTCTGCATAAATCGCCCGAAGCGTCGCCATTCTCCGGCGGATCACTTTCACGGCGTAATTGAAAATGTTAATGCTGATCTGCGCGTCTTCGTCGAACCCATAAAATTTAAGCCGGAACGCTCCGCCGGATCCGCGTCTTGACGAAATAACCGCCCGACACCTGAAATTTCCGGCAATCAGGCTCCCAAGATCAACCACCCAGTCGTCGCGGAACGACGGTGACGTGTAGGACACGACCGGACGTTCCTTCGCCTTGTCCGGGTTGATCTGGCTCATTTCGATTTCATATTTTGCCATTAACTCTTGTGCTTTTAACATGGCGGCCTTCGCTTCGTTCTCATTGTCTGAACTGGATAAGGCGATCAGCTTTTCGATCTTGTCAATGATCTTGTTATCTGCTTCATTCATGTTCTTTCCCTTTCTCGAATTTAACGACGACCGCTTTGTCGTCGATGTAGTAATCAGCCGTTATTTTCCGGCTGTTCACGCCGTACATTTCAACGATTTCTGGTATATTATCGTTCACGGCGTCGAATTCAAGCCCGTGTTCCCGGCACTGGGCGACCGCGCTTTCCAGCGCTTCCCCGACGCGGCACGTCCACAAAATAACCTTGTGGCCGCCAGTCCGAAGATCTGAAAGCCAGTTCATCAGGGCTTCGTTCGGTTCCCCGACTTCCGGCCACTTTCCGGCACTGGATAACACGCCGTCGAAGTCAACCGCTATAATCACGCCCCCAGAAGACGATCCAGAAGGTCGTCGTTCTCCTTCCTGGCGATTGCGGTTCTGATTGATTCGTCCGGGAACTGCACCGGCAACGCCATTTTGATAATTCGGTTTATGATTCTGTCGTCGAAATTCAATTCTTCCATGCGGCAATTACTTGTAAAAATTGTCACGCGTTTTTCGATCATGCGGCCGTTTAAGATATTATAAAAACGCTCATTGATCCATGGTTTCACGGCTTCGACGCCGATGTCGTCGATCACCAGGACGGGAACCGAAACGATTTCCTGGATCAATTTCTGTTCGGTTTCTTCGTTCTTCCATTCGCCGCCCCAGGTTGCTTTTATCTGATCCAGAATTTGAATTGTGGTCGCGAACTTTGCCGCGATGATCTTTTTCTGGATCAGGTCGTTTGCAATGGACACGGCCAGCCTGGTTTTACCGGATCCCTTTGTCTGCGAATAAAAATATAAGCCTTTGCCGGTTTCCCGGATCTCGTCGAACTGTTCCACGTACCGGGAAGCGATAACCTTCGCCATCTGGGCCAGTTCGCGATTCTCCTTCGTGCTATAACAGTCGGTTTTGAAATTCTCGACCGTGTGGCCTTCAAATTCCTTCGGGATAGTGGCGAAGGACAGCTTTCTTTCGATTGCCTGGCGTTCGAAGATTCCGCATTTGCACCGGCGACAAAATTCGTACCCGTCCGGGCCTGTCACCATTTCCCAGCCGCTATCATGGCAAATCGGGCAATTATATTTCGGTGTCTGATCGTCCGGCGTTTCTTCGGAACCGTTCAAGCGCCGCGCTCGTCGTGCCATCAGGTCGGGAAACATTTTGTTCATTGTCTCCTGGATTGATTCTTCCATTTGCGGATCCCCCTTTGTTTTGATATGTGCCTTCAAGCGTCTTCAAGGCGTTTGTTTTATTTATCAGCCAGTCGAAGGAACAACCGTTCCATTTCCCATTTCTGCCGGAAAGAAAGTCGCTGTTCTGTGCCGCCTGGAAAATGATGTGTAATTTTTTTTCGGGTTCCAGCCCCGGAAAGATTTTCAGTTTATCCAGTTCTTTCACCAGGGAACGGATCTTCGCCTTCCTGGTATCATTCAATCCGCGGATTCCCGGAAGGGCTGGACAGGTATTTCGAAAGTCTTCCACGATCAGGTCATAAGATAACCGATCCGTTTTCTTCTGTTTTTCCGGTTCGCGGTCAGGAACTTCGGATTTTTTTTCCGAAGTTTCGACTATATCTTCGTTAGAAGATATATTATATATATCTATATTCTTATTCTTATTCTGTTCCGTGATTTCACGGTTTGTCACGCGTGATGTAACGTGACGCGTCACGCCGTCGGTCACGATTTCAGTTTCTTCTTTTGGCAAAACCGCCGGTTTTTCCTGGGGTTCTGACTTTTCTTCCGGCTGTGACATTCCCAGAAGGGCGCGTTTCTTTTCGCGCTGTCTCTGCTGTCTGATCCGGTTTTGTTCTCTGATTCTCTCCATACCTTCGCTGTTCTGATTCGCTTCGAAGTTGGTTATGTAGATCCCTTTTTCGGTTCTCTCGATCATGTGGAACTTCTCGAAGGTCGTAAGGGCCAGGCGGACGGTTGCCAGCGGCTTATTAAAAATAGTCGCCAGCATTTCGTCAGAATATGGGAATTCGTCTTCAATCAAGACAAGGCCCTTCGCGTTGCATTTACCAGCAAGCGCAAGAATACGGATCCACACGACCAGGATCGCGTCGCCTTCCGGCATAGATTGAATGATTTTGATTTTATCGTCGTCAAACATATCTACACGAAGTTTGATCCAGTTAATTTCCGCCATAAAAACACCGCCTTTATAAATACTTGCTCATAATGTCCCGTTTTGATTTCGGTTTCGGGGCTTCCGCCGCCTTCTTCGGCGGTTCCAGATCGTCCAGGAAGTTAATTGATTTCTTCATCCGGGTTTCTCTGGTTGCTGTCAGGTTCTTTTCGATCACCTCTTTGTTTTCATCCACTTTTTTATACACAATATCCAGACGTGATTGTGGATAAGTCAGCCCCGAAATACAACAAATTGTGATTCCTTCGTCATTGAAGGTCTGGAAGGTGTCGATCGGGGTTCCGATCGCTTTTTCCAGTTCCGGCATGGTTACACCGTCCGACAATGACGCTGTGATGTATTTAACGGCTCTGTCGCCCTCGATAGGGGCGTAAGGGTTATCTTGTATAGCCTTAATCGTTTCGGCGCTGTTTTGGGCCTTTCTGGACGTCACAAGGGCCATTCCGTGGGCGCTCAGTGTCTCCATGATTTCGGCCTTGTCAATATTGCCCTTCACGCTCTTGTGTTTCTCCGGCACTTCCAGGAACGAACAGAAGTCGTCCACGAAGGAAGTATTGATTGACAATTTTTCCGCCCGGTCGTTGTCCAGGATGAAGCAAGCGGCCGTTCCGGCGATTTCTGTCAACTCCGAAAAACAGTCGTAAGAATTGATATGTGCCTTCACGCTTTCATTCTGCCCCGGAACAATCGTGATCGCTCCGATGGCGCGGCCTTCGTCGATTAAAAGGTCAATCAACATCGGGCCGGCTCCTGAACCGGTTCCGCCGCCGCTGGCGAAGATAACGAACGTCAGATCCGCCTTGATTTTGGTTTCGATCTCTGCCGCGATACGGTCGAAGTCGTCAATCACAAGCTGTTTCGCCTTCCGGCGGTTCTTATTGCAACCTTCGCCGCCCGGAATGTGGTATTTGTATTTTGCGTGTTCCAGGGTGTCAAGGTCTTCCTGGGACGTGTTGATGTAAAGGACATTAAAGCCCCGATCTTCGAAAAGCTGTCCAATGTTGCCGCCGGCCTGGCCGACCGCTACAAAAGCAATTTTATTTTTCATGTTCTGATTCTCCCTTCGTGGTATTATCGGACGTTTTCCGTCCGGTTGTCGTTTCTGTTCTGGCGTCACTTCGTTTCATGCTTCGCCCCTTCCAGGAATTCCCGTCCGGTGTCCGTGATGAAGAACGTGTCCGCCCGGCCTTCTTTCAAGCCGCGGCCGATATATCCGGCGTCTTCGAATTCCTTGATTTTTTTGAAGATTGTGTTCGGCTTATAACCGAATTCTTCTGTGTCGGAAATCTCCTGAACCGACATCGAAGATAATTTGTTCGTCGCCCCATTCTGGGAAAGGATCGACAAAACGATAAAGCCTAGTCTGTTCAAAGTTTCACCGCCTTTTTCTCTGATTTACTCTGATAAACTCTGATAAACTCTGATAAACTCTGATAAAGTCGGATTTACTCTGATAAACTCTGATTTGTTTTGATTTAATCTTCCAGCGGCCGCGGCTGTCCGCGTTCCGCGACGACTTCTTCGAAAGTTCTATCGCCTAACATTCGTTTACCTTCCACGCGCCCACATTTCGGACACTTGCCGTTTGAAATGCACGAAAGGAACGTGAAACCACAAGTACAATAGACTTTCCAGAACGGATCCGTTGCTTTTGTGATTCCGTCTATGTAATACGGGGCTTCCCTTGTATTTCTAACGATTGACATTTCTTCACGTTTCCCCTATAATTATTAAAGGCTGTGTCCAAAACGCGGCCAACATCGGGCGCAACGTGTCAGGGTTCCAATCTTTGACGTTGCGCCTTTGCTTTATGCTGAATTTCTCGCCCCGATCGCGCGGTCTGTCATAATGCCGATTGTCAGGGTGTCCAGGGTTTCCGAAAGTGCGGCGTCAAGCTCCTTCGACGTTTTGATTCCGAAACCCTCTAAAATGCTTTTCAAGTTCTCAACCTGGCCGTTCTGGCCTTCGTTTGTTTTCTTCATACTCTCACCGCCTTAATAGTATTCATCCGGGGCCGTAACGTGGAACCAGACGTTCGTTCCGTTCTGCCGCCAGTCAACGCGAAGATATTCAAATTCCTTCGTGACCGTTTTGTCGATGTCAGCTTCGGTTCTGTCGTCGTCCAGGTACTTTTTGAACTTCCTTGTCCGGCCGTTGGCTTTTAAGATGATCCATTCGCGCCCTATCTGCCAGCGAATATTTTTCTGAATTTCTTCGTCCCATTCCGGGAAAGAACAATACTGATATTCGCGGACGAAATGAACCGTTTTCGGGTACATTGTAATCTTTGTGTTCATTCCGACGCTGTTCATGTACTTTACGCAATGGGCGGCGAACAGTTCTTTCTGATCGGGTGTAAGATCTTCATATCCAGGCGTTTTTGTGATGTCGAAGCCGTGAATAAAAAGAATGTCTTCGGCGGCGCGTAAACAGTAATCAGAACGGCCGCGCGTTTCGTATAATCTGCATACACCTTTGTATGATGTGTTGATCGTTGGTTTATACATGGTTCCACCTTTCCGGCCCTTACGGGCCAATTAACGCGCTATCGCGCGGAATACAGATTTCAGTTATCGGATAACAGGTTCCCCTAAACAAGCGGAGAAGAAGCCGAGGTCCGACCCGACGCTCGAACGTGGGTTGTACAAGGTCAACGCGGAAGGGCCAGCGCCCGAAGCGCTGCCGTAACCGCCAGAGACGTAACACACCGCTTCGTCCAGGCTTGCGTCAGCCGCGAACCAGGCGTCGTCTTTGTCCATTCCTTCGGTGATGATTCCTAAGTCTTTTAAGATCTCCGGGATCTTGTCCGCCGGAAGATCCACAACCACGTCGCGACGTCTCACCGCGTCCCAGCCTTCCACTTCGCCGGTCGTTGTAATCGTCAAGCTGTCTTCGCCTGGCCCAATCTTTACCGGATCCGGGAACGGAAGATCGTCAATGTGAACTTCCTTGAATTCCTGGCTTCCTTCGGAAAGATCGGCTTCCGCGTGTGCCGCGTCGTTGTCTGGCATATACTGGAAGACGCCATTCTTCAAGCGCATACCAGCGATCATTTTCCAAACCAGGCCGACCACATCAGCGACGCCCGTTTCTTTGTTCCCGTTATGGAACCAGGAAGCCGGGCCGGATCCGGTCAGTGTCCGCCAGGTGTTCGGGACTTTGATTCCGACTTCGGTTTCGTCATTGTGATAGTGGCCTTTCCAGGTGTTTCCGTGGACATCCGGGTTCGTGTGCTTTCTTAACCAGTTCCATTCGATGGCGGTCATTAAGTGCCAGCCAGCGCCCTTCTTTCTGCAAGCCGCGATCGCGTCGTCCATGTTGATAGATACCTTCGGATCCATCAGCGGCAACGAATACGCGCGGCCGTTCTGGACGCAATTCACGAAGCGGCTAAGATATACGGCGTCATACTCAACACCACGCACGAAGAACATTCTGTCGGCTTCTTCCGGCGTCTTCGCCGTGTTCTCAACCTTTAACATGATGGACGGAATCCCCATGTCGTCATACTTCAAAACAACGCTTTCCTTTGTGTTACTCATTCGCTTATTTCCTCGCTTTCCTTTTTGTCGAACATTCCCAGGCGTGCGCCCAACTCGACGCAACCCAGAACAATTTGTGTCAGGTCTTTTCCAGATACGCCGACCATTTCGAAACTTAATGTCGCTTCGCCGTTTGGTTCGTCTTTGATCTTACAAAAGAAACCCTTTTCGACGGTTTCGCTTGTGCCATCGGTGTAGTTGAAAACAAAACTTTTGATTTCCTTTTCCTGTGCCATGTGCTTATTTCCTTTCTATCTTCACCGCATAGCCGCGGCGTTTTAACTCAATCACAAGATCTTTTGTCTTTTCAGCTTCCAGTTTTTCCAGGTGGGACATATACTTTTTATAACCTTCTGATCGTGTCGGATCCTTCATCCGGTGAAGATTGTCTTCCGGCGTAAGGTCGAACAGTTCCCAACAAGAAATGACGCGTGTGTCCTTTTTGTTCAAAATAACAATCCAGTTCATGTTGAGATCGTAATATACCCGGCCGCGATATACCCGGCCGTCGTACCGGTAACGGAAGTATTTAATGTCGCCGTTGTGAATTTCTTTTCCGTCGCGATCTAGGCCGTACTGGCCTTCGTGGCCTTGCCCGTCCAGTGCGTGAAGGTCGAAATTCATGTCAGTTTGTGGATAGTGGCACGATTCAACGTATCGCGCTTTTACCCATTCTTCTGCGGTCTTTGTCTTTATGCTGGATTTGTCTTCGACTTCCACAAGGGATTTTATTTTCTTGACGATCAGGTTCATATATTTTTCATATTGAAGCCCGATCAGGTACGGCATTTTCCGTCGCTTATCAAAATCATAAAAACCGCCGTGTGGGTTTTCGTGAACAACGTCCTGATAGAAAACAATTTCGAAGCCGGCCGGGAACCGTTGGGCCTTGAATTTCAAATCCCTTCTGATCCCTTCGATGTAATTCCTTCGAATTATCTTCGAAACACTTTCGTCGTGGTGTACGTCGAAGCCTTCGTCTTTCAGCATATTAAGGATTTTCCAAAAATACGCGTCGTGGACGAATTTCTGGTTCCGTCGCCATACGCCCGAAGGTCGTTCGGTTTCGTTATTGAACCGGAACATTGTGTCATAGATTCTAAAGTTATCCATATTCAATTTTCCCTTTCGCTTATTTCCAACATCTGCCGCCGATTGCAGTCGGCTTCCTGGCTATATGTCGAAGTGCTGGCGGCCTTATCTGGCCGCCGTTGCGGTCTGTTTCTCTTGCAGTTCCAGGCCGATCAGAATTCCCTGGATCAGAATTTTCTTGTCCTGGGAAAGTGACATCATGGAACGAATGAAGTTCTTGTCTTCCTTGCGAACCATCGTGACGTTTTTGTCTGTGGTGGTATTTGCCATAAATACGGCCCCCTTTCTGATTGATTTTCGAAGTCTTCCCCTTTATAATGAACCTATCAGGGCCAGCCCACCCGGCCCCGATCTAGTTCATAGGAAAGGGGGCTTCGAAATGATTTACGTCATTCCGAAAGAAGAAGGCTTTCTTGAAGTGAAGCCTGGCGATTACATCTGTAACAACTGTAACGAACACATTCAGAATGTAAAACCAGTTTCAGAAGATAGCCGCTTCGGTTATCTGAAACCGTGTGAAAAGTGCGGTTGCACTTATTTCTATGGGTTCAAGTAATCAGAAAGCCCTTCTTCATTCAGCGCGTCGTCCGTGTCACCGGGCGGCGCCTTTTTAGTTCCTCAACCGTTTTGTTTTGGTTGATAAGCCAAGTATAACGGCTTTAATTTGGTTTGTCAACCATTTTTACAAAAAATATAAAAATATTTTGGTTGACGAACCAAACAAACAGTGATATTATATGCTCATAAAAGCGAAAGGGGGTGTCACGATGAACGAAAGAATCCGTTGTTTGCGTGAAGAATTAGGGCTTTCACGCGCGGCCTTCGGCCAAAGAATAGGAGTAAGTGGCGACGTTATTAACAATCTGGAACGTGGTCGTGTTGAGATAAAAGAACCTATGATAAAATTGATCTGTTCTGAATTTTCTATAAATGAAGACTGGTTGAGAGCCGGAATCGGCGAAATGAAAGTGAAAAGTCCAACCGATACAATGGAACAATTAAAAAAGGAATTCGGGCTTGATGATTTCAGTTATAATCTGGTTTATCAGTATTTGAAATTAGACACTGAACAGCGCCAGACGGTACGGGATTTCTTTTATAACGTGGTAGAAACCGGAGTAATGGACGAAGACTTGTTCGGCGATGTGCCGAAGACACCGGAAGACTTGGAAAAGGAATTTCCGCCAGTCGAACCAGAACGGAACAAAGAAACGGGCTAGGTGTAAAACCACCCGGCCTTTACTTAAAAAGCTACCAGATCAACAAGTATATCTTCGTCCTTCCGTTAAACCTTAAATTATAATACATTGCTTGACAACTTGCGTAATATATCGCGTAGACGCGACGACTCTTGTACTCTATGTATTTAATTTTCTTCATTAGCACCACCCCTTTTCCTGAAAAGGCCGGGCTAAGTCATTATAAGTTTAACGGAATCGAAGGTATAGCGGCAAATTATGGAAGGGGTGATTGAATGATCGTGAAGATCGCCGTCGGTGCTGTGGTCGTCTTTCTGGCCGTGTGGGCCTGGAAGATCCACATATACTTAAAATGGCAAAAAAGAAAGGAACGCGACGAAGCGCCGTTTCACCGGTGGGCCGATGAAGTCCACCAGCGACCGGGCCAGAAAGAAAAACTTCGCCAGGCAAAAGAAGAAGACATTTCAGTTCACTTTGAAAGTGAAAAGAAGTGTTTCGCCAGGATGAAGGCGCCGGACGACCAGGAAGAAGTCTGGTGTGGCCTGGGAATGTGCCAGTGTGGCACGTTCAATGCCGATCATTTACCTTGTAAGCACATTTACAAGCTGGCCTTAATTAAAGGGCTGATTCAGTAGTTTTATAATAAAATAAAAACAGCCGGTCAACGACTGCAATCACTGACCGGCTTTAATACCAGGCAACCGAAAAAAGGTCTTCTGATATTGGAAATAAGCACCCTATATTATAGCAAAGAAGGCCAGGAAAATCAATCGGCTTTCTTTTTTATACCCTTTTTTCGGCGCCTGGGGAAAGGGGCTTTTCATGGCTTATGTCAGGAATAAGAAAAAGATCCTGAAATTCTGGTCGAAAAAGAAAGCGGCTCTGTATGTCCGCGTCTCGACCAGGTATCAGGTTGATAAAGACAGTCTTCCTTTTCAGCGCAAAAAATTAAAGGAATACTGTAAATTTTTAGGGATTGAAGATTTTGTGATTTTTGAAGACGACGGATATTCGGCTAAGAATACCGATCGGCCGCATTTTCAAGAAATGATGTCGCGTGTCAGGGACGGGGAATTTTCCCATTTGATCGTCTGGAAGGTGGATCGCGTATCCCGAAATCTTCTGGACTTCGCGGCGATGTATCAGGAATTGAAAGACCACAAGGTCACTTTTATTTCGATGAATGAACAGTTCGACACTTCGACCGCCATCGGCGAAGCTATGTTGAAAATTATTCTGATTTTCGCTGAACTTGAACGGAACATGACTTCCGAACGTGTAACCGGAATCATGCTGGATCGCGCGGAACAGGGCTTGTGGAACGGCGCACGTATGCCGGTCGGCTATCGTTGGAACCCGGAAATCAAATTCCCGGAACCGGATCCAGAGGAAACGAAGATCGTTCAATTCATTTTCGACGAATACGAACGGGTTCGTTCCACGACGAAGATCGCCCGGTATCTGAACCACAATCAGATCGCGTCGAAGCGTGGCGGCCAGTGGACTTCGAAGCTGATCCGCGATATTATCCGAAGCCCGTTCTATATCGGGACGTATCGGTATAATTTGCGTGAGTCCGGTCGCGGCCCATTGAAGCCGGAAAGTGAATGGATTGTCCGGGAAAATAATCACCCGGCCATTATCACAAAGGAACAGTTCGACCGTTGCAACGCGATAATGGACGAAAACGGAACCAGCCGCGACACGTCCGAACTTCGGGCCAGGAAGTACGTTCACACCTTTTCCGGTCGGCTGGTGTGCGGCAAGTGCGGCGCGAATATGATCGCGTCGAAGGATAGAGCCAGGGCGAACGGCTGGCGGCCGTCAATGTACCGTTGCGCCCAGCGGTCGCGAATGATGGATTGCGACAACTCAAAGACAGTAAACGAAAGCTATATCGGCCCGTTTATCTTTAATTATGTGGCGAACCTGGCGCGGATCCAGAAGAATTTTAAGAACATTAAAACCCTGGAACAGTTGGAAAAGGAACTGTTGAAAGGGCCAGAATTCGAAAATATGAAGGTCAGCAAAGAAAGCCTTCGCCGGACGTTCGACGCCCTGGCCTTCCAGGAAGTCGGGAAAGGCGCGTATCTGCCGGACATTGACATTTCAGACGGCGACGACGATTACACGGCGGCCGAACAGCTTTCCATTCTGAAACGCGAACTTGACAAGTGCAAGACCGCGATCGACCGGTTGACGGATCTTTATCTTTACGATCCTGATTCCATGACGAAAGAAGAATTCGCGAAGAAGAAAAGGGATCTTGTGAATAAGATCGCCGGATATGAAAAACAGATTGAAGCCAGCCAGGCGACGGGCGACAAGGACGATCTGGCCGACCTGGAATTCATCAGGAAGGCGTCGGCGTTCCTGGTCGCTCAAAGGATCGTTTCGAAGAAACACGTCGATTATATCCAGATGGCCCTTGACCTGGACAACGAAATTCTGAAAGATTTTGTCGATCAGGTAATCGACCGGATCGAAATTCTGGAAGGCCGCGTCCAGTCGATCCGGTTCGTGAACGGTCTTGTCCATGAATTCACATATTCAACCCCGGCGGATCTTCCGGTCTGTCAGAAGTGCGGCGGCCATATTGGTTCGACGTGCGGATGTCGGACAAGAACCTTCGATTTTGCCGGCAAGCCATACCGCCGGATCAAGGTCGGAGATCCAGGCGACAAGTTCCACGGCGTCGCCGGTGCTGTGTGTCCTGAATGTTCCGCCCAGGCCGGCCGCTGGCACCATTGGAAATGCGGAATTGAACGGTGTCCGATCTGCGGCGAACAGTTAATCGCTTGCGAGCATGGGCCGAATGGGAAAGACTAGAAAGAAAGCCGCCTTCGGGCGGCTCTTTCTTTACATCGGATTGATAAGCGTCCGAAAATGGAAACACTGAATATTATATCCACCAGCACCGATTGTCTGGACTTTTGCTGTGCCTTTTTCGCCGATAACTATACCATCAAGATTTCCTTTCGGAGAAACTCGAAGTTTACTGGCGTCGGTTATCTTTCCGACAATTTCGTTTGTCCGTTCGATAATATCATCATACTTTCGAATTCTTTCCTGGGTAAGATCTTTCACCATTGTTTCGCGCCACGGAAGGGAACCGTGATCGAACTGTGTAACGTGCGCCCATGCCGCGCGGAAATCTCTTTTCATTTTGTCGTGTTCTTTTCTGTCTGCTTTTCTTTCTTCTGGTGTCTGATTGCTTCTGTTGTTAAAGCGCTGGCAATACTCCCGATCTTTTCGAAAATATTCTTCCCGGGCGGCCTGGTATTTTGGATATTCCGAATCGAAATATTCAATACAGTTTTGCAACCATTTGTCCAGGAAGTCGTTGATCGCTTTAACATTTCTACTTCCGGCCTTTTCTTGTTCTTTTGCAAGCTGATTTTCGTATTTTTGAAGGTTTGCCTTCGCTTCTTCAAGATCGCGAACCGTGTATCGAAGGTCATAATCACTATAACAATACGGGTTGTTTTCTTCATAGTTGGAAGCCTTAGCAATTTCAATTCTTTCTAGCTTCTTATTCAGTTTTTCGATTTTGGTTTTTGCGCCGTCAACTCTTTTTTGAATAAATTCTATACTAGCCATGTGCTTATTTCCTTTCCTTGTGTGTTCCTTTGTTATGGCTATATAATACACTATAAAGTGTAATATGTCAAGTATTTATTATACATTTTCTTTACTTTTTACACTATAAAGTGAAAAGCCGCCATTTCTGGCGGCTTCGGTTCATTCGTGTTCAAGATATTCTTTAATTCCTGGAAGTGTGCGTTCGTTGAATCTTATCATGTGGTCGAAAGCGGTGTCGATCTGGCGTTTCGTTGGTCGTCTGTCGGCTCTGTAATCAAAGAATACGCTTCCGCCCGGATCTGGGTTCCGAATGATCGCCCATCCGTCAGAATATAATTTGTCCAGGGCTTCGTCGAAATCATAAAACTTTCTTTCCCTGGCCTTTAAAATATAATGTGCTTTCGTATGATGTCCGGCGAACGAACAACTGTAATAATTGCCGGAAGGATCTATCAATCCATATTCGGAAAGGAAATCGTCCGGGGATGTGGTTCTATTCAACTGATCGGAATTCGGTTTTTCTTCTGTCTGTTCCTGGCGCTCCTGGTTAATTTCTTTCATGGCCGCGTCATACTTCATATTGCGGTGTATGATTTCTTTCGCCTTCTCGCCGGTGGCGAACCCATTATTTACAAGCGATTTCAAGTGATTTTTTAACAGCGCGAACAACTTTTCTTCGTTCTGATCTGTTACCGGGCCGCCAATTAGTTCATAGACAAGTTTCGGCCGCTCAATTAAATAAAGGCCATTATCCAGATACTTTCGTTCCTTTTCGTCCCAGAATCCAGGAAGAAGGCGGCTGGCATGATACCATAAATTTTCGGAAGAATAGGCCCACAATCTGACTTCCTGATATGGCGTCAAGTGGCGGCCGAAGGCTTCCTGAACGTCCCGTTCATCGTCGAAAACCAGATTGTCAACCGGTTTGTATTCATTTATATTTTTGTCACAAGAATACGGATCCAGATAGGCCAGCGGCCGGCGTTGAATGTCTTCTTCGATTTTTCGGATCATTTCTTTTTTCTGGTACTCTTTGAATTTATCCGCAAGCGGTCGGATCCGTTCGCCATCCTCGACAAGTTCAAGTTCATTCACACCGACAAGGATCTTCCGGCCTTCCAGAATTTCAACGACAATTTTCTTCTTTTCTTCTTCGGATATTTCGTCCGTCATAAGACAGGAAAGAAGAAGTTCTTCGCACTTCTCATATTCGCGGTTTTCGTCCCAGAACCAGGATCGGGCCAGGTGACACACAAATTCGCCCTGAATTTTGAAGGATAATTCTTTCATTTTTCACTTTTCCTTTCTTCGGAAAAGCCTTGTATTTTCAAATAGATTGCAACGTCTTGTTTTCTTAAACAGTCGGACACCCGAAGGTGTTGATAAAACAGGTGAGCGGACGGCCTTTTTTCGCGCTCTCCGCCTCCACGAGCTTCTTCACCTGTTCCATAAAGTACTGCTGTCTCGCAGGTTCCTCTGTCGGGGCACCTGTGATAATATTTTTATCTGTCATTCTGATATTTCTCCAACTATTTTTATAAACCTTTATGTCCAGCCGTTCTCTTTTTGGCATAAACGTCCCTGGCTGAACTGTCCCGAATGATTATACCCAAGATTCCCCGAAAATGCAACCTTGTTGTTTTGTAGCTATTCAGTACCTTCATAGTTACGTGCAAAAATCCATTCCAGATCAGCTTCGCTGATGGGATTTTTGCCTTCCAGCCTATGTTTTCTTACGGTCAGCGCAGCAAGTGCGCAGACCTACTGAACAGTTACGTTGTTTTTTACTTCTCCGCCCATGACCAACGTCAGCGGAAATCCGCCGGAATGCTTTACAGCCTGTATTTCTATTTGCGGATCTGTCCATCCCCGTAAATAATATACTTCGTGGATGTCAGCGCCAGAAGTCCCATCGGTCCTCTCGCATGGAGCTTCTGGGTGCTGATACCGATCTCAGCGCCGAAGCCGAACTCAAATCCGTCAGTAAATCTCGTGGAGGCATTGACATAAACTGCCGCCGCATCCACCTCATTTAAGAATTTCTGGGCGTTCTCGTAGTCCTTTGTCACGATGGCCTCGGAATGTCCCGTATTGTACCGGTTGATATGGGCGATAGCCTCATCCACGGAGTCCACGATCTTGCAGGAAAGAATATAATCCAGGTACTCTTTTCCCCAGTCTTCCTCTGTAGCCGCCGTAAATTCCGGCACGATGGAGCGGGCCCCCTCGTCAGCGCGTATCTCCACGTTTTTCTCATCGAGACGCTTTTTCATCAGCGGCAGGAATTCCTTTGCGATCTTTCTATGTACCAAGGTGGATTCGCAGGCGTTGCAGACACCGATCCTCTGGGTCTTCGCATTAAAGATGATATCTAACGCCATATCGAAATCCGCGCTCTCGTCCACATAGATATGACAGTTTCCGGTACCCGTCTCGATCACCGGAACCGTGCTGTTCTCCACAACGGTACGGATCAGACCTGCCCCGCCTCTCGGGATCAGGACATCGAGATATCCGTTCATCCGCATGAACTCTCTCGCGGTCTCATGGCTTGTGTCCTCAATCAGGGAGATGGCATCCTCCGGGATTCCTTCCTTCTTTAAACCATTCCTGATCGCTGTGACGATGGCTTTGTTGGATTCCAGCGCGTCGCTGCCGCCGCGAAGGATCACAGCATTTCCTGTCTTAAAGCAGAGGGCAAAGGCATCCGCTGTCACATTCGGCCTTGCCTCGTAGATGATTCCGATAACACCGAAGGGCACCCGTTTCTGGCCGATCAGGAGTCCGTTCGGGCGCCTCTTCATGGAGATCACCTCTCCCACCGGATCCTCGAGACCTACGACCTGGCGCATGCCCTCCACGATTCCCTCGATCCGCTTGTGGTTCAGCTCCAGGCGGTCCACAAGTCCCAGAGCCATTCCTCTTTCTTTCGCTTTTGCGACATCCGCCGCGTTGGCTTTTAAGATCTCATCCTCTTCATCCAAGATCTCCTGGGCCGCAGCCAGAAGTCCCGCGTTCTTTAAGTCTGTCCCCATTTTTCCGAGGATATAGGAAGTTTCTTTTGCTTTCTGTCCGATTTCTATTAACATGGCTGTTTCCTCCCTGATTTATGAGCCTGATCATGCAATGTATCATACGGTATTTTCTGTCCAAAAAATGTCAGTCTGTATGTTGTTACTTAATGCTGCACCGGATCACCCGTTTTTCTGTCACGATCATATCCACGCTCTTGTCATACGGCTCCGCCGGGAGCTCATGAAGGATCTGGAACTCGTATGCCAGGGCAATGGTCTTATGACCGGGATGCGTCTCCAGATACCGGTCATAATATCCGCCGCCTTTTCCAAGGCGGACGCCGTTTTCCGTAAATCCCATGCCCGGCACCAGGATCGGTGCTGTCGGAAAAATATACCTGGATTTCTGATGAAATTCCTGGTCCATCTTTTCCGAAGCTATTTCCGAATGGTACTCCTCTGCGCTCCGGCATCCGTTCTTAGGCTCCATAATGTGAAACGCGCCCTCAGTGAGATCATCCTCTGAGTCAGTCACGAAAAACTCCATTGTCTCACCCATGACTCTTGGAAGGCAGACAATGCATTTTTTCTTCCAAAGCTCTTTTAAGATCTCCGCAGTCCCAGTCTCCCAGTTTAAAGACGCATATCCGTAAACTGCCCCGGCATCAGTGACCGCGGGAAGAGTCAGGACCCGCTCCGCGATCTGGCGATCCAGAATCTCTTTTTCTTCCTCCGGCAGTAACCTTAACTGGCCTCGTATTTCTTTTCTAAGATCAGCTTTCTGTTTTTCCAACATTTCCGTATTTCTTTCCAAGATCTGTCACGGAGCCATCCTTCTCAACGATGGAGATATTGTTTAAATGGCCTCTGAGGCTCGCCTTGATATCGGCAACATACTGTTTTCTCAAAGCTGCCTGTTCCTCTTTTTCCGCGTCCGTAAGTCCTACGGCCTGGGATTTATGGTAAAGCTCATTGATTCTGTCGATCTGTTCCTGTTTCATATTTGTTTCTCTTGTCCTCTCAGTTTCTTTTCAGAGCCCATATTACGCGTGAATGCTCTGGATATAATCCAACAGCGCAAATTCACTGCTCTTATTCGCTTTAAAGAGCGTTCCGATCTCCTCGCCCTTTAAGATCCGCCACATAACTTCCAGATCGTCCGCGTTGGCGATCACCATGTCGGCTCCGCTCTCCGTCGCGATCTTTGCCGCATGGAGCTTCGTCGCCATTCCACCGGTTCCCACGTCACTTCCTGTGGTTCCCTTACCCATAGCCATAAATTCATCGGTAAGATCATCCACCTGGCTGATGAACTTCGCGTCCGGGTTTTTCTTCGGATCGTCGGTGTAGAGGCCGTCGATATCGGAGAGAAGGAATAGCAGGTCGCCTTCCACGAGGGCTGCAACGATGGCAGACAGTCTGTCGTTATCACCGAATTTAATTTCATATGTAGATACGGTATCGTTCTCATTTACGATCGGCACCGTTCCGAGCTTTAAAAGTTCATTGAACGTGTTCTTCGCGTTCGTGCGGGAGGTATCATCCAGGATCGTCGCCTTTGTGATCAGGATCTGTGCCGCAGTCTGGTTGTACTCGGAGAAAAGCTTCTGGTACACCATCATGAGACGTGCCTGGCCCACAGCTGCGTATGCCTGTTTCTCGGCAACCGTCTCCGGTTTCTTTCCGCCGAGAGTCTGGCGTCCTGTGGCGATGGCACCGGAGGAAACAAGGATCACTTCTTTTCCCATGCCTCTCATGTCACTGATGATGCGGACAAGCTTCTCGATCTTTGCAAGATTCAGATCGCCTGTCTCCGCGTGTGTCAGTGAAGAAGATCCGATCTTGATCACGATTCTCTTTTTATCTTTTAATAATTCTCTCTCTGTCATATGAAAAGTCTCCTTTCAGCGGAATCCTCAGTGCTATTTAACGCACTGCTGACTGTTTACGTTTGGCTACTCAGCCGCCGCATATCGCTTTATGATCTCTTCCGCAACCTTCAGGCCGTCCATGGCCGCCGATGTGATCCCCCCGGCGTACCCGGCTCCCTCGCCGCATGGATAAAGCCCTTTCAAACTGCTCTGAAGGCTCTCATCGCGGCAGATCCTGAGCGGTGATGACGTACGGCTCTCAATTCCCGCAAGGACAGCGTCGGCACGGTCAAACCCTTTGATCCGTCTTCCAAACTGTTCCATTCCTTCCAGAAACGCTCCGTTTAAGGCCTCTGGCATCAGCTCCCGCAAGTTTGCGAAGGAGAAACCTCCGCAAAATACAGGATCTACGTCTCCCAGGGCCACCGTCGGTCGGTTCGCGGCGAAATCGCCGTAGAGCTGGATCGGGATCTTTCCTCCGCCGAGGGCGAACGCACGCTCTTCCAGGCTTCTCTGGAACGCGATGCCGCCCAAAGGTCCTGCTTCCGGGAAATCCGCCGGGGTGATGGCCACGATCAGGGCACTGTTCGCGATACCGCTGTCTCTCTTAAAATTACTCATTCCATTGACAGCGAGATGTCCCTTTTCTGAGGACGCGTTCACCACCATTCCGCCCGGGCACATGCAGAATGAATACACACCGCGGCCACTGGTGGTCTTTGCCGTCACTTTATAGGGCGCCGCTCCGAGCTTTCCGGCGTCCTCCATTCCATACTGGTTCTTATTGATCTGCGCCTGGGGGTGCTGGATCCGGAGTCCCACCGCGAACGGCTTCGGTTCCATAAAGACCTTCATCCGATCAAGCTCCGCGAACAGGTCTCTCGCACTGTGTCCTACGGACAGGATCACATGATCTGTCTCAATCACAGCGCCATCTGCAGTCATCACGCCGGTGACTCTTCCATTCTCTTCCAGAATTTTCGTGACTTCCGTCCGGAAATGCACCTCTCCGCCGCCGGCGATGATCCGGTTTCTTATATTTTTAACCACACCCCGCAGCACATCTGTTCCGATATGTGGGGCATGGTCGTAAAGGATCGAAGGATCGGCTCCCATCTCCACAAACGTGGAGAGAACTTTCCCGTTTCTTCCCGAGGGATCCTTTACCAGTGTATTTAACTTTCCGTCGGAGAATGTTCCGGCTCCGCCCTCTCCGAACTGGACGTTGGATCGGATATCCAGGGCCTCATCCCCGTTCTTCCAGAAATCTTCTACTCTTTTCGTCCTCTCCTCCACGGCATCTCCCTGCTCCAAAAGGATCGGAGCGCAGCCGTTCTCGGAGAGTGCCAGGGCCGCGAACATTCCGGCAGGACCGGCGCCGATGATCACCGGGCGCTTTTTCATTTCCGCAGTTCCGTGCTCCGGGTACGCATATGGACGGAAGCCTTCGGCCCGGATGTTCTGGTTCGCCGCCTTTTTGATGACAGTACCTTCTCTTTTACTGTTCGCGAGCATCACATCTACAATATAGCTGAATAACAGCTGCGGCTTCTTTCTCGCGTCGATGGATCTATGGACGATCCTGATCTCCCCGATCGCCGATTCATCGACTTTTAGAAGCTTTGCCGCCTTTTTCTTTATGGCCTCTTCCCCGTGGTCCACGGGAAGTGTGAGCTGATTGATCCGGATCATATGTATGTTTTTTCCTTTCCTGTTTTCCCTGGGTCCTGTTTCCCTCCGCACCGGAAAACGTCATCGTTTTTCCTGCTGCACGGCTGTTTTTTAAATACCCGGGAACGATTCCTGCTGCCACATGGCATCCGGCTGCGTACCCGGAGGACCATGCCCACTGTAAATTATATCCGCCGCAGATTCCATCTACATCCAGAAGCTCCCCGACTATATAAAGGCCGGGAACACGTTTCGACTGCATGGTCTCCGCTTCTATCTCTGCCGTGTCGACACCACCGGTGCAGATCTGGGCCTGTTCAAAGGGATTTGTCTCCTTCACTGGGATCTTAAATTCCCGGATCGTGGCACCCAGACGTTCCAGCTCCTCCGATGTCAGAAGACCCGCTTTTTTGTCCGTCTGGATCTTCGCCGCCTTCAAAAGCACCGACGCTAATTTCTTATTAAAAATACCGCTTAAAAAGTCCTCCGCCGTTTCCCCGGAAAGGACTTCCCGCTGTTCTCTCAAGAGATACCGGACCTTCGTCTCATCAAGATCCGGCAGAAAGTTTAAAGATGCCAGAACTTTCTTTTTCTGGTCCAGCAGTTTTGCGGCGTACCGGCTCACCTGAAATACCGGAATGCCGGAGATTCCGTAGTCTGTAATCTGCAGTTCCCCGCGGTCCTTTGCTGCCGTCTTTCCATCCGCCGTCTGGATGCTCACAAGGGCATCCACCCGGACACCGGACGCTTTTGGGAGAAGATCTCCCTCACAGCGGAGCTGTACGAGCGCCGGGAGAGGCTTTATGATCCGGTGTCCGAACTGCTTCGCCAGCTCATAGCCGCTGCCGTCGGATCCGGTAGCCTTTGCTGCCTTCGATCCACAGGCGAGGATCAGGAAATCCCCTGTGAAGGTTCCCAGATTCGTTGTGACCTCAAAGTGTTCTTTTTTTCTTCCCGCCTTTTCCACTTCGCACCCGGTGACGATCTTAACGCCGGCTCTTTTCGCACCCCTTAAAAGTGCATCCAGAACCGTCTGCGCCTGACCGGACATAGGGTAGACATATCCGCCGCGGTCCATGGTCAGGACTCCGAGATTCCGAAAGAACGCGACTGCTGCCTTCGGCGGGAAATTTCGGATCGCAGTCCCCCAAAAGCCCTTTTCATCGCTCCGGTAGAAGGACGGATCCATATAGAGGTTCGTCAGATTGCATTTTCCGTTTCCTGTGGACAGGATCTTCTTTCCCGGACGGGCCGTGTGCTCGATTACTGTAACAGCCGCGCCCTGCTCTGCCGCCGTGATCGCAGCCATAAGTCCCGATGCGCCGCCGCCGATAATGATTCCTTTCCGTCCTCTAAAGTTCTCCGCCATTCTTTTTCTCCCTGTCTCCGGTTTTTCCTGTGATCTGAGACCGATTTCCAGACTTTAAGACTACTGCCCCAGTATCAAACAATTTCGCCAAGTTTTCTCACAGTCAGCGCAGCAAATGCGCAGACCTGCCAGGCAATTACACAATTTTTATACTAGTATATCGACCTGACGCAAAAATTTCAAGTAGTAACTGTTCCGCATCTTACCCATTTCAGGCAAAAAGTACCTCAAATTGACTTTCCGGGCGAAATTTTAACTGCTGTAAGACTCCAGATAACTGAAAATTTCAGCCATTGTCGGAAACCAGATCCCCGTCATCAGCCGCTCCTGCTCCTCCGCCGGGAATTCCGCCAGGGGCATATGGGTGAAGAGGTCTGTGGTCTCCTGTCCTTTATCATAAACGATGAGATAACCTTCCTCCGCCACAAGGAAATACCGTTCCTCATCCTCCGCCACGGTCTGATTTTCAACCTGCTCCATATTCAAGACCACATGGATCTCCTCTTTTGTCTCCTTCGCAAATACCGGTTCCTCCACAGATTCCTGCATCTGTACCTCTTCCGCCCTCTGGGCTTCCTCCCCGACCGTCATGAGAAACAATGTGATCAAGCTCGCGGATGTCAGTAAGAAAAAGAAAAGAAAGCAGGATACATACTTTTTCATAGGAATATTCCTCCTTTGAAAGTATTATCTGCTTTCTTTTCTATTTTTAAACACATAAAAACCAAATTTTTGTCCATGCACTGACAGTCAGCTGTCCCGGTTTATTTCTGTACTTTCCGCCTCTACATCAGATGCAGTTTTCTGAACACTCTCAGGAGCTTCGTTCCGCCCGGCATCGTCTTTAACTCTGCCGCGGACAATGCCCCAAGCTTAATAAGCAGCACGCCATAAACAACTACTGCGATCATCATCGCAAACAACGTAGAAATCGCGTTGCTCTTCACCGCGAGATGCGCGAGCTGGTAGGAACCGAAGGTGAAGATTCCCATCACCGCGGAGGCGATCACCGGAATGATCACCGTTTTCTTCATCTCCTGCCGGTAGCCGAGAAGCTTCCGGATTGATCTCGCGTTCATCAAGACCATGAAGAGCGCGAACAGGATATTCGAGAATACCATGCTGTAGATTCCCATGTGGAATCCGAGAGCCATGATCTCCAGGGCGATCAGGTGAAGCACCAGGGAGATCACCGCGTGGAAGATCGGAAGGCGCATTTTATCGATGCCCTGAAGGATCGCGTTTGTGACCGTGGACACGGAGTAGAATACCACCGCAAGGGAACCGTAAATCGTCATCCGGATCGCCAGGGAATTATCCCCGGAGAACAAAAGGTTGTTTACCGGTCCCGCAAGCACCGTGAGTCCCACCGTAGACGGGATCGCAACGATACAGGAGAACCGGATCGCGGATGCCACGCGCCCTCTCACAAGTTTCTTATCTCCCATAGCCACCGCCCTTGATACGGACGGGATCAGAGAGGAAGAAAGGGCATTTGAGATCGCCATCGGCACGTTGATCAGCAGATGGTATTTTCCTGTATACACACCCCAGATGGAGGCAAACTCATCCCCCTGTCCGAGAGTCTTAAAATTGTACGCAAGGATTCCGTTGTCCAGCACGCTGTTTAAGTTGTAGATCGCGGAGCTCAAGATGACCGGAACTACCGTGAAGAACAGGATTCTTGTGATGTCCCTGTAGCTCTCCAGGATCTCCGTCTGGTCTCTCCTGATCTGGCGCTTTCTCATCTTTGCGCAGGCTGCAAATAAAAACAGCAGGAAGATCAATGCGGTAAACGCGCCCGCACCTGTACCGATGGTGCCGCCGGCAGCGCCCCAGGCGTTGGAATATCCGTCTCCCGTCTGATTCTTTAACACTTCTGTCTTTAACGCCTCGTTAAAGAGGAAGCTTCCCGCCGCAACGCTGACGATGGCGTTTACGATCTGCTCAAAGACCTGGGAAAAGGCGGTGGGCACCATGGTGCCCTGTCCCTGGAAATATCCGCGGAACACGCCGAGATAGGCCATGATCCATACCGTCGGGGCTAATGTCCTTAGCGCGAATGCCGCATAGGGCATAAAAAATACGTCTTTCGCGAAGAAATCAGCACCGAACCAGATCACCGCAGCCGCAAAGGCACCCACGATGGTGGCATAACAGAGCGCCGCGCGTAAGATTCTCGCTGCGTTCCGGTACTGCTTTCCCGCAAGTCTCGCGGAAACCATTTTCGACACAGCGAGGGGCAGGCTGTAGGATGAGAGAAGCAGTGCAATATTGTATACATTAAATGCTGTTCCGTAATATCCCATTCCTTCATCACCGATGATGTTGATCATCGGAACACGGTAAGCGATTCCGATAATCCTCACGACGATGGATGCCACTGCAAGGATACTTCCCTGGACAACGAAATTGGATTCCTTTTTCTTTTTTCGTCTGTTACTTTCCATAAATTTCAGCTTTACTGTACCTGTCTGCGCCTACAATACAGATCCAGGTCTTTCCTTTGTTAAGCATAACTTCCTTTCCTGCAGAGTCATAGTAGCGGGTCGGTCCGAAGTCCCCATCCTTCTTCCAGGATACAGGAACGCACTTTCCGCCTGTAAATACATAACCCGCTCCGCCCTTATGGACATTGATATTGAGGTAATCAGTGCTGGCGTAATGTCCCCACTCCACATACTGGAAAATGACATTATTGACCGCAATCTGCCCGCCGTCGCCGTTGTGCTTTCCGCCGTACTGGAAACGGTGATACTTTCCGTCACTCTCATTGTACTCGAACCACGGATTATTCATCGTGTAGGACGGGTAGAACTTGTACGCGTCCTTCGCGTCGGATTCCGCCGGGACATACGCATTCTTCGAGAACTGGAAATGTCCCGTGTAGGTATCGCTGTAGGAAGTGCGGTAGCCCAGCTGGCCGATGGTCTTATTTAATTTCGCGCCACTTGTATAGGCGTTATGCGGTGCCTTCTTGTCCTTTGTGCGGTAGAACGCATTTCCGCCTGTGCCATCGACACCGTTGATGTTGTCCACATTTTTCAGATACGGAACTGCGAAGGTGCTCTGTCCGTAGTGGGCATAGATCGCATCGTACTCTCTCGCGAAATATGTATAGTAGGTACGGCAGCTTCTGACGGAACCGATCCGCTCGATATCATCATAGTCCTCGAAGATCGCCATGTAGCGGTTCATATCGCCCTCCACCGGCGCCTCGTAGACCACATCTGCCCGGTTGATGCCGTACTGAGGCAGGGATGCCTTATCATTGCTCATCATGACCGCGACAGGCCGTCTGTTGGCCTTCGCCACGTCCACCATCTCACCGGTCAGGTAACTCTGGATCTTTCCGTCGACCTCTTTGCGCTCCTCCGGGCCTTCCGGCTCCGTCTCCGCCTCCGTCGTCGGTTCTGTCTCAAGAACGATGGTCTTCGTCTCTTCCGGCGTCTCTGTGGGCGCCTCCGTTGTCACAGCTGCTTCCTCAGCCTTCTTTCCGCACCCGGAAAGAGCTGCCGCTGCCATCATGATTCCAATACCAATAATAAATGCTCTGCCCCGTTTTCTCATCTCCTGTAACCCCTCCGTTCCAGAATTTCTCTCTGCATGTCCTCCATCTGGATCCGCTCCTCATCCTCCATATGGTCGTAGCCGGATAAATGAAGCATGCTGTGCGCTACTAAGAATGCCAGCTCTCTCGTCTGGGAGTGGCCGTACTTCTCTGCCTGCTCTTTCACCTTATCCACGGAAATTACGATATCCCCCATAAGTAATTCCCCTGTATCCGGGTCGAAGTATTCCTCCGGCGTCTCTTCCAGATGGGAAAAGTCGCCCGGTGTCTCAAAATCACACATCGGGAACGACAAAACGTCTGTCGGGTTGTCAATCCCGCGCATATCAAGGTTGATCTGGTGGATCCCGGCATTATCCGTAAGGAGGACATTCACCTCCGCGTCATACGGGCATTCTACATAATCCAGGGATTCCTCGATCACGTTTTTAATGATCTCTTCGTACGGAAGATCCAGTTTTTCCTCCGCTTCGTACTCCACTGTCACTGTCATCTCTGTTCCCGTCCTTCCCGGCCGCTTTTTCCATGTTCCGTGTAAGATCTTCTCTCCGGTTTCTCACGGCCTTCATATTCATCATATGCCTTTACGATCTTCTGGACAAGCGGATGTCTTACCACGTCCTCGTTGGAGAACCGGCAGATTCCGATATCGTTGATATTCTTCAGTACCTTAAGCGCCACGTCGAGGCCGGATACCTGGCCTGCAGGCAGATCCTTCTGGGACTGGTCGCCGGTGATGATGACCTTGGAACCGAAACCGATCCTTGTAAGGAACATTTTCATCTGTGCCTGGGTCGTATTCTGGGCCTCATCCAGGATAATAAAGGCGTTATCTAAGGTACGTCCGCGCATGTAGGCGAGAGGCGCCACCTCGATCAGGCCTTTCTCTGAATTGTGAAGATAGCTGTCCGCGCCCATGATCTGGTAGAGGGCGTCGTAAAGTGGGCGCAGGTACGGATCGATCTTGCTCTGAAGGTCGCCCGGAAGGAAGCCTAATTTCTCTCCCGCCTCGATGGCCGGACGTGTCAGGATGATCCTGCCCACCTCTCCATTCTTAAAGGCCTGGATTGCCATGGACATGCCAAGATACGTTTTTCCGGTTCCCGCAGGTCCCACGCCGAACACGATCATCTTTTTCCGGATCAGATCGATATACTGCTTCTGTCCAAGAGTCTTCGGTTTTACCGGTTTTCCATTTATGGTGTGACAGATGATATCGCGGTCCAGGGAAAGCATTTCCGTGTCCTTATCCTCAAAGGAAAGAGCCAGGGCGTAATCCACATTCTGCTCCCCGATCTCTTCGCCCCGCTTCGAGAGTTCCAGAAGCGTTGAAAATACGCTCTTCGCGCGTTTTACCGCATGATCTGGTCCGATGACCTTGATCTCCCCGTCCCGCGCCACCATGGATACGTGAAGCGTCCGCTCGATTTTTTTCAGATAACTGTCAAACTGTCCGCAGACCTTCCGCTCATGTTCTGCCGGAATGTCTATGATTGTCTCAATGATGCTCATCTACTGTCTGAATCTCCTCCTGATCTTCCGGCATGGGGGATTCTTTCGCGATGTCCTCCACCACCGTCAGTGTTCCATGAATCTTCCAGTGTGATTCACTTCTCTCTATTTTAACATCACTACCAAGGATTTGTATACCTTTTTCGGTGAGATTTTGCATATATTCGTTCAAATACCGGTCAGCAGAATCCGAAACTTCTGATTTTGTGAGTACTTTTTCGTAGGGAATATATTCCCTGGCAGCGAGGATCCCGCCGTAGACCGGAAGGTAAAAATTTTTCGAAAATCTGAGCTGGGATTCTTCCATGAAAAGTTCCCAGCTGCTTTCTTTTTTTAGGTCCGGCATCAGGAAACAGAATTCCGTATCCAGAAATTTAAAGAACACGCCCATGCGTTTCTTTCCTGTTCCCGCACGGATCTCCTCCACAACCGGGATCTTCCATGTAACCGTTCTCGTTGTTTCTGCGTAGACTTCCGCATCCGCATGGACTAAGTTTGTCTTCACAAGTGTCTCGGAATCATCGTAGATCGGAAGCTTCCCCGAGACCAGGATATCCCCGGTTTTCACCTCGTCCCCGGCTTTCACCCTGACAATCCCGTTCCGGACGATGATCTTTGTCACGGTGCCATCTGATCCTGCTGTGAGCTCACAGGGCGCATCTGATCCGGTCTCCGCCTTCAGGATCCCGTCATTTTCCCGCACATGGACTGTAAGCCTTGTGCCGGTCAGTTCTGCGGATGCCCAGCCGATCTCCGGGAACGCGTTCCGGATCTGTTTTTCCAGATCCCCACAGGAAATCTCTTTTTTTCTCATCCCACACTGCACCGGAATCGTGTCCATGAAATGCAGCAGCATCTCATCCGTAAAACGATGATTTCCATCAAAGGAAATGTCCCACACATAAAAAGATGAAAGATAGATCAGCAGAAAAAAGGCTGCCAGACCTCCGGCCCAGAGACTTCTGCGGCGGCCCAGGATCAGCCAGAATGGAAAACCGTGCTTTTCCGTGATCCGCAGACGGACATCTGTTTTCCGGGCGATCGGCTTCAGACGTTTAAAGTTTCTCGGTGATATCTCGAAGCAGACAGTTTTCCCCTGTTTCTTGTCCTCTTTTTCCAATTCTTTCTTTTCAACATGGTTATCATATCGATCATGCCGATTGCCGTCATATTCCGCAGCAGGGATCTCTTTTGTCTCGATTTTTTCGATCACGATCCCTCTCTGCGCCGCGATATTAAAAAAGCGCTCCATCCCTCTCCCATCGATCCGGACTTTCACGCTTCCCTCCCACAATTTTTCAAATCTATTCAAACCGGATCACCTCCAGGCGGCCGGATATTTTCATCTCATCTTTATCGTAATAGCAGATCTTTAACTTTTTCCCGGAGACAGAAAGAATATAGTGCCTGCATTGGATTCTGATCTCCGTATCCGTGTATACAAGAATGCTCCTGTAATTTTCAATATGTACCGCCCGTGTCCCGATGAGCGTCAAAAGCGTCTCCCCGCCCAATGCGTCCGCAAACACCCCGGCGGAGTCCGTCCGGGTAACATCATCGTTTTTCTGCCCTCTCATGTCTTACTCCGCCGAATTATGCCTTGCAAAATCTTATGCGCCATGTCTTTCCATTATTCTTTCCTGCCTTCTGTCAACCGGCATCCTTTCGCCATATACAGGAAATTCCTCAAAATTTTCTATTACAAAAGCCGCCCCTCTCCCCGGCACAAAACCGGAGAGCAGACGCGGCTTAAAAATTCACAATTTTTAATTTGTTTTCTTCTTTAACTGTCCGCGGATCGCACCAAACAGTGTGAACGCGATCAGGGCAAGAAAGAACCAGCAGATCGGGGTGTTGAAGAATACGACCGGGTTACCACTGGACTTTAACAGTGCGGTACGGAAATTCTTCTCAGCCATCGGCCCTAAGATCAGGCCGAGGATCGCCGGGCTTGTCGGGATCTTTACTTTACCCATGAGCCAGCCGATCACGCCTGCAATCAACATCGTTCCCACATCGTAGAAGTTACTTCTCATCGCGTAGCTTCCTACGACGCAGAGGATGAAAATGACCGGTGTAAGGATCGTCTTCGGAACGCTCAATACCTTTGTGAAAAGGCGGATGCAGGAGAATCCGAGGAGCACCATGATGGTGTTTGCCACAAACATTCCAAGGAAGATCGTATAAACGAGGACCTTGTTTGTCTTAAAGAGCATCGGTCCCGGGGTAAGACCCTGGATCGTCAACGCACCGATCATGATGGCTGCTACGGCATCACCCGGAACACCGAGTGTCAGCATCGGGATCATGGCACCACCGGTTACACCGTTGTTACCACCCTCAGAAGCAGCTACTGCCTCCGGGCTTCCTTTACCGAACTGTTCCGGATGTTTGGACATGCCGCGGGCAGTGTTGTATCCAACGAAGGATCCGATATCGGCACCGGCACCAGGGATGATACCGATCATGGTTCCGATGAGGCCCGTAACCGGAGCAACACGAAGGATCGTCTTCACATCCTCCTTTGTCGGAAGAAGTCTTGTTACGCTCGCATCGATCTCATCCGTGCTGTAGATATCCTCAATGGTCTCGAAAGCCTGGCTCATCGCGAAGAGGCCGATCATGACCGGAATGTACTGGATACCGGAGAGAAGGTTTGCGTTGTCTGTGAAACGGATGTAGCTTGTTACGCTGTCGATACCGACAGTAGCTGTTAAGATTCCTAAGAATCCGCAGATCAAGCCCTTTGCCATATTCTCGCCGGAGATGTTGGCAATGATACAGAGTCCGAATACCGCGAGTAAGAAGAACTCAGCAGAGCTGAACTTTAATGCAAGCTTCGCAAGCTGCGGGCTGATGAGCCATAAGCAGAGAACGCTGACAACACCGCCCACATAACTGGAAAGTGTTGCGATACCGAGTGCACGTCCTGCCTCACCGCGCTTGGAGAACTGATATCCATCAATAGCGGTTGCAGCAGAGGCCGGTGTACCCGGTGTATGTAAAAGGATCGCGGAAATAGATCCGCCATAGATTGCTCCCACGTAAATTCCAAGTAACATGAGGATACCTGCTGTGGCATCCATACCGAATGTAAGCGGCAGAAGAAGGGCTACACCCATAGTTGCGGTAAGTCCCGGCAGTGCTCCGATACAGATTCCGGCTGCTACGCCTGCGATCATGTAGAACAGTACCATGGGGCTGAACGCGCTCTGAAATACTTCTAAAAAGAAACTCATTCTGCTACCCCTTTCTTTAAATGCTGAACATACCGAAGTCGATCGGCACATTCAGGAAGTTCTTGAAAACAAAGTAAATTGCCAGGACTACGATCACGGAGATCAGTGCGTTTTTCCAGAAAGCGCCTTTATGGAACCACTGGCAGAACGCGAACAGCATGATCACTGACGGGATGATAAATCCAAGTGTAGATAATACCAGCATGTATACAAGCAGGATCGCCATGGAAATGTATACACGTTTTGTACCCGGTGTCCACATCGGAAGCTCCGGGAACTGGTCTTTTTTCATCATCAGGGTAACGACGATAAGGCCTACGGAACAGATCAGAAGAAGTGCTGCGATGATGCCCGGCCAGAGTCCCGGACCCGGAACGCCTGTACCGTAAGCTTCTGCTCTCGGATAGCCAAGACAGGTAACGATCACATAAACAGCTAAAGCTGCGCAGATCAGACCTGCGATAATATTTCCTTTTCTCATATTGAAACTCCATTCTAAAACAACTGTCTCACAGAGGTCTCCCTGGGGAAAGCCCTCGCAGACAAAACCGGGGAGTGGGTTTCCCACTCCCCGTTAAGCCAGTTTACATTACTGTACTTTCAGACCAAGATCTGTAACCAGAGCTGTGTATGTCTCAAGGTCAGATTTGATACGCTCCTCAAATGTAGCGCCGTCAAGAACGTCGATCACGTTGTTGGACTTGTTCATGAAGTCAACGAATGCGTCAGACTGTGCTGCCTGAGAGAAGATCTCATAGAGCTGGTCAACAACCTCGTCCGGAGTATCCTTCGGAACACCAAGACCTCTCCATGTACCAAGAACTACATCGTAACCAGCTTCCTGGCATGTCGGAACGTCCGGAATGGAATCAAGACGTTTGTCGTTCATAACTGCAAGAACCTTTAAATCGCCGGACTCAACGTAGTTAGCAACCTCAGCGTAGGAAACTGCTACTGCGTCAATATGCTCACCAAGAAGGTCTGTGATCGCACCTGCTGCTCCATCGTAAGCAACGTGTTTGAACTGAGCGCCTGTCTCTTTTGCAAGACCTGCTGCTGCAAGGTGCCAGATCGCGCCGTTACCGGAGTTACCCATGGAAACCTCGTTCTCTTTTGCGTAGTTGATGAAGTCTTCGATCGTGTTGAAACGGTCATCTTTTGCGTTTACTGTGATCGCTGCACATGCGCTGTTTACCATCATGATCGGTTTGAACATGGAATATGTAAGACCAGCGTTTGTTCCCATAGCCTCAAGAGTTGCAAGCTCTACTGTGATCATGGTAACGGTTGTGCCATCAGCCTTAGCGTTTGCGCCAGCGAGCATACCGGTTGCTCCGCCGCCGCCGGAACGGTTCTCTACGGAGATGTTTTTGAAGGAACCCTTCGCTGCGTCTGCTAAAGCACGCATAACTGTATCGGTACCGCCGCCTGCATCGTAAGGAACGATACATGTAACTGTTTTATCCTTCCATGCGGATGTGTCAACGCCAGAAGCTGCTGCCTCTGTTGCTGCCCCCTCAGCTGCTGCAGTTGTCTCTGTTTTTGCTGCCTCTGTCGCTGCTGCAGTTGTCTCTGTTTTGCTGGAGCTGCTTCCGCAAGCTGTCAGGGAGAGAGCCATAGCTGCTGCCATTGCGAGCGATACTACTCTTTTTCTCATAAAACTACTCCTTTTCTCTTTCCTAATACTTTCTTAACGATTTTTTAGGTTTCTTTATGAAATTTTTACACGACATATTGTAGACGTTTGTGAACAACTTGTCAATGGTTTTATGGAAAGTCTTCACAAAAGATACTTTCAATTCCATATGGTTTTTCATGATTTTTGTAGCTTTTTACCAAAAAAGGCGCCCTGACCGTTGGACATTAATTTCAAACCCGGTCAGGGTGCCCTGAATTTTTATACATTTTTTCTTAACGGTTATTCCGCTTTTTTCTTTATTTGTCCGCGGACCGCGCCAAACAGGGTGACCGCGATCAGGGCCAGGAAGAACCAGCAGATCGGAGTATTAAAGAATACACCCACATTCCCGCTGGACTTTAAGAGCGCGGTGCGGAAGTTCTTCTCAGCCATCGGGCCTAAGATCAGGCCGAGAATCGCCGGGCTTGTCGGGATCTTTACTTTACCCATGAGCCAGCCGATCACGCCTGCAATCAACATCGTTCCCACATCGTAGAAGTTGCTCCTCATCGCATAGCTTCCCACTACGCAGAGGATGAAGATGACCGGTGTGAGGATCGTCTTCGGAACGCTGAGTACCTTTGTGAAAAGGCGGATACAGGAGAATCCGAGGAGCACCATGATGGTGTTTGCCACGAACATTCCAAGGAAGATCGTGTAAACGAGAACCTTGTTGGTCTTAAAGAGCATCGGTCCCGGGGTAAGACCCTGGATCGTCAACGCGCCGATCATGATAGCTGCTACAGCATCACCCGGAACACCGAGTGTCAGCATCGGGATCATGGCACCACCGGTTACACCGTTGTTGCCGCCCTCAGAAGCAGCTACGGCCTCCGGGCTTCCTTTTCCGAACAGTTCCGGATGTTTGGACATGCCGCGGGCGGTGTTGTATCCAACGAAGGATCCGATATCGGCACCTGCACCGGGGATGATACCGATGATGGTTCCGATGAGACCGGTAACCGGAGCGACCCGGAACATGGTCTTCATATCTTCTTTTGTCGGGAGAAGTCTTGTCACCGTCGCATCGATCTCGTCGGTGCTGTAGATATCCTCGATGGTCTCGAAGGCCTGGCTCATCGCGAAGAGGCCGATCATGACCGGAATGTACTGGATACCGGAGAGAAGGTTCGCATTGTCTGTGAAACGGATATAGCTTGTTACGCTGTCGATACCGACGGTAGCTGTTAAGATTCCTAAGAACCCGCAGATCAGGCCCTTTGCCATGTTCTCGCCGGAGATATTCGCGATGATACAAAGGCCGAATACCGCAAGTAAGAAGAACTCAGCGGAGCTGAACTTTAACGCAAGCTTTGCGAGCTGCGGGCTGATGAGCCATAAGCAGAGACAGCTCACAACACCGCCGATATAGCTGGAAAGTGTCGCAATACCGAGGGCGCGTCCCGCCTCACCGCGCTTGGAGAACTGGTATCCGTCAATAGCTGTGGCCGCGGATGCCGGTGTACCAGGCGTATGAAGGAGGATCGCAGAGATAGATCCACCGTAGATCGCGCCGACATAAATCCCAAGCAGCATTAAGATACCGGATGTAGCATCCATACCGAAGGTAAGCGGAAGAAGAAGTGCTACACCCATTGTTGCGGTCAGTCCCGGAAGTGCTCCGATGCAGATCCCCGCCGCAACGCCCGCGAACATGTAGAATAAGACCATCGGGCTGAACGCTGACTGTACAACTTCAAGAAAGAAACTCATATCTCAGCCCTCCTATATGCTGAACATACCGAAATCGATCGGCACGTTCAGGAAATTTTTGAATACATAGTAGATCACAAGGATCACCGCGATGGAGATCACCGCATTTTTCCAGACGGCCCCTCTGTGGAACCACTGGCAGAACGCAAACAGCATGATCACAGACGGGATGATGAATCCAACCGTGGACAACACCAACATGTAAACCAGCAGGATCGCCATGGAAATGTACACACGCTTTGTTCCCGGTGTCCACATCGGAAGCTCCGGGAGATCTTCTTTTTTCATCATCAGGGTTCCGGCGATCAGACCGACCGAGCAGATGAGGAGAAGCGCCGCGATGATGCCCGGCCAGAGTCCCGGACCCGGAACACCTGTACCGTAAGCTTCCGCCCTCGGATAACCGAGACATGTCACGATGACATAGAGGGCAACTGCCGCGCAGACAATGCCCGCAATAATATTTCCTTTTCTCATAGCTGAGACCTCGATTCTTCATAATATCGTTTTCTGCCGTACCCGGAAATTGTTTCCTCCGGCAGAGCCTCCAGATGGGAACCACGGCTGATACCGCGGCTCCCTTTTGATATTTACTGAATCTTTAATCCGAGATCGGTTACAAGAGCCTTGTAAGTGTCAAGGTCAGCAATGATCCTGTCCTCGAAGCTCGGTCCATCCATGATATCGATCACATTGTTAGACTTGTTCATGAAATCAACGAACGCGTCGGACTGTGCCGCGTCAGAGAAGATTTGGTAAAGCTGCTCTACGACGTAATCCGGTGTGCTTGCAGGAACGCCGAGGCCTCTCCATGTACCGAGAACTACATTGTAACCGGCTTCTTTACATGTCGGAACATCCGGGATCGCGTCGAGACGCTTATCATTCATAACTGCAAGGACCTTTAAATCTCCGGATTCAACATAGTTTGCAACCTCTGCGTAGGAAACCGCTACCGCATCGATATGCTCACCGAGAAGGTCTGTGATCGCACCTGCTGCTCCGTCGTAAGCGACATGCTTGAACTTCGCCCCTGTCTCCTTTGCAAGCCCTGCCGCAGCAAGATGCCAGATCGCGCCGTTACCGGAATTGCCCATGGAGACCTCGTTCTCCTTCGCGTAGTTGATGAAATCCTCGATGGTGTTGAAACGGTCGTCCTTCGCGTTTACCGTGATGGCAGAGCATGCGCTGTTTACCATCATGATCGGCTTGAACATGGAATATGTAAGTCCTGCGTTTGTCCCCATAGCCTCAAGTGTCGCGAGCTCTACCGTGATCATGGTAACGGTAGTTCCGTCTGCCGTGGCATTGGCACCCGCGAGCATGCCTGTCGCTCCGCCGCCGCCGGAACGGTTTTCAACGGAAATATTCTTGAAGGAGCCCTTCGCTGCGTCTGCTAAGGCACGCATAACTGTATCGGTACCGCCACCTGCATCGTAAGGAACGATACATGTAACCGTCTTATTCTTCCAGTCGGATACATCCACGCCGGAACCGTCAGCCTCTTTGCTCTCTGTATTTGCATTTTCAGCAGCTTTCGTCTCCTCGGCAGCTGCCGTTGTCTCTGTTGTGGTGGAATTACCGCTGCATGCGGTGAGGGATGCCGCCATTACTGCGGCGAGGGCCAGGCTTAATACTCGTTTTTTCATAACAAGTCTCTCCTTTTTAGATATTTTCTTCTGAATCTCTTCCCATTTTTTTCAGAAAGTTTAGAGATTCTTTATACATATCTATTTTAGGAAAACCAGCCCTTGCCGTCAAGCTGTCAGGCGCTTAGAACGTGTTAAGTTGTGTGATAGATCAATAAAATTGATGTGAATTCTGTCTGAGTTTTCGTAATTTTACTTATTTTTTTCTGTCAGAGATACAATATGCAGGGCTCCTTTGGCAGATGTAGGAACGGAGTCCTTCGGGATGAATTCCGTCACATGCCTAAAGAAATTCTCCTTAGCGAAGAGGTCCATGAGCGCTTCTCTCAGGGGATTCTTCCCGTAGATCACAACCGTTGTATCAGCATCGCATTTTAACGCGCTGCTGTTCTTTACGGCCTCCATATCGTTCTGTAAGACAGCGCCGAGAACATAGCTTGCAATCTTCGTCTTATCCGGCTCCGCGAAGGTATTTAAGATCCTTGCAGAGAAACATGCGCGGCCGATTCCCGTCTTCCTGGCAGTCTCGTATCCCGCGAGAACATACTCTTTCGCATAAGTCTCCTCAGAAGCGAAGGAATGTCCAACCGCATCCGCGATCAGGGTATCGTTTGTGATAACGGAGAGGAGCTCTCCCGTGATCGTTGTGAGGCAGCCAGTGATCTTTCCGTCGCGGTCCACGGAGACAAACTTCGTGTGGGAACCAGGAAGAACGAGAAGATACGGTTCTCCATTTGGAAGGCTCTCGATCACAGCAACGGTCTCAACCTCCTCGCCGCGCATCATATCCATCGACTCGAAGGTCGTAAGATCCAGCTTTCCGTCGCGGTTTTTCACTCCCGGGATAAAGAGGATCGGGAGCGGGCATACATCCTCGATAAGAACACTCTTTGCCGCCTTCGCAAGGTCCTCTGCAGATACCGGGGCAACCACGTGAGGGATCTCTGTGAGTCCCACGTTGGAGGTGATCATTCCGGACGCAGTGACCTGCTTTACATCGTCATATGTAATATCAGCCTGCTTTAAGACATCCTCAAGACAGCCCTTGATTGCTGCCTTTAAGCGGTTATTATTACCGTCGATAGCGGTGATGCGGACACCGATCTCGGATTTTGCGGATGCCACCGCCTCATATTTCTCATTAAACAGGTACACACGGGTATTCGTTGTTCCTGTGTCGATCGTGATCGTATAGTTTTTCATTTTATGACTGCTCTCCTGTTGTTTTAGTTCTCTGCTGCTTTTACATAAACCTCAGCCAAGGCCTTCAACTCATCGTATCTGCCCTCTTCGATCATCTTCTTGTTTGTAAGGCTGGAACCGATTCCAAGACCGATAAAGCCAGCTTTTAAGAAGTCTGGAAGGTTCTTGTCATCCACACCGCCAACTGCGATCATCGGAACGTTGTTGATTGGTGCCATGACAGCCTTACAGTAAGAAAGACCAAGATTTCCTGCCGGGAAAAGTTTTACAACAGATGCGCCGCAACGGTAAGCGTCAGCGATTTCAGACGGAGTCATAGCGCCCGGAATTGACTCAAGACCGCATGCTACAGTCTCTTTAATTACAGTCTCGTCCACATTCGGAGCAAGTGCGAAGGATGCGCCTGCCTCTTTCGCCGCACGAACTTCCTCCACAGACATCACGGTTCCGGCTCCGATCACCATCTTGTCCCCCAGCACCTCGCGGACTGCGCGGATAGCGTTCGGTGTATCAATGAGCTTTGTCTCGGATTTCTGGTTAAAAGTGATCTCTAAAAGGCGGATTCCGCCATCATATAATGCCTTTGCAACATCAACGATCTTCTCGGACGGCACACCTCTTAAAATTGCGATGATCTTGTGTTCTTTGATCAGACTTTCAATTTTCTTCTCCATGATTTTTCTTCCTCCGAATTGTATAGTTTGCTTGTAACTGCGCAGCAGGTCTGCACGCCTGCTGCGCTGACCGCAAGAAAACAATCATTATATTTTATATTTATTTTCTAATAGTATAATACTCATACCTGCATCCGGCAACTGAATTTTTATCCACTGCGAGTATCCATATCAGGCAAAAGAAAAAGGAGCCATCCCTAAAGGAACAGCCCCTGTACGCTTATTAGTTGTACTTGCGCTTTCTTGCCGCTTCAGACTTCTTTTTACGTCTTACGCTCGGCTTCTCATAATGCTCTCTTTTACGAATCTCCTGCTGAATACCTGCCTTTGCGCAGTTTCTTTTGAATCTGCGTAAAGCGCTGTCCAGACTTTCGTTATCTTTAACGATTACGTTTGACATAGCTCACACCTAACCTCCCTCCAGTTGTGTAATTGTGCATAATACAACTGTTTGGGTATTTTTTAGCACTGGTATGATTATATCATAAATTACACATTCGTCAACCTATTTTTACTAGAAAAATGCATTTTTTTCAAATTTATTTTTGATGCCGGGCAACCTTGCACAGCCCGGCATCAAAAAGGCTTGAAACAGCCTTAATTCTTAACTTATTTTACCTGCTCAGAAACGACTTCCGCAACCTTTATGAGTGCGTCCACAACGCCTTCCGGATTCTTACCGCCGGCCTGCGCCATGTTCGGACGTCCGCCGCCGCCGCCACCTACAAGACCTGCGATGGCCTTGATGAGGTTACCTGCGTGAGCGCCCTTCTTCTGGGCTTCGTCTGTCACAGCAGCCATAAGATTTACCTTGCCGTCAAGAACGGATGCGATCACAACAACGCCTTCTCCGATCTTCTCCTTTAACTGGTCGCCTAAGTTTCTTAAGCCGTTCATGTCAACGCCGTCTGCGCGGACTGCGAGGACTTTCACGCCCTTCACTTCCTGAACCTGATCCATTACATCGCCCATTGCCTCTTTGGCAAGCTTGCTCTTTAACTTCTCGTTCTCGGAGTGGAGTGTCTTGATCTCCTCCATCATGGACTCGATCTTTGTCTTTAAATCAGCCGGAGTGGACTTCGCTGCAGCTGCTGCCGCGTGAAGCTCCTGCTCTACATTCTCATAGTGATGGATCAGGCCATCGGAGGTGAGTGCCTCGATACGTCTTACACCTGCTGCTACACCAGCCTCGGAAAGGATCTTGAAGCAGCTGATCTCGGAGGTATTCTTAACGTGGGTACCGCCGCAGAGCTCTGTGGAGAAGTCTCCCATTCTTACGACACGGACCTTATCGCCGTATTTCTCTCCGAAGAGCGCCATCGCGCCTGTCTTCTTTGCGTCCTCCAGACTCATAACATCTGTAACAACCGGAAGTGCCGCGCGGATCTCTTTATTTACAATATTCTCAACTTCCTTGATCTCATCCTGGCTCATTGCAGAGAAGTGAGTGAAGTCGAAACGAAGTCTGTCTCTTGTCACAAGGGAACCAGCCTGCTCAACATGTGTGCCGAGTACGGTTCTTAATGCCTTGTGGAGAAGGTGGGTCGCACTGTGGTTTCTTCCGATCAGGGAACGGTTCTCCTCATTTACCTTAAGAGTTACTGTCTCACCTGTCTGGAACATACCGCTTACCATATGTCCGATATGACCGATCTTTCCGCCCTGAAGGTGGATCGTATCTTCTACCTCGAACTTGCCGTTCGCACTCTCGATCACGCCGCGGTCGCCGACCTGACCGCCCATGGTTCCGTAGAATGGAGTCTCAGAGGTGATAACGCACGCTTTCTCACCGTCTGTCACCGCATCTGCGATCTCATCCTCGCCTTCTTCATCAGCGGTAAGTCTTACGAGGGCTGTCACCTTGGACTCATCCTCAAGCTTGTCATATCCTGTGAAAGCGGATGTTAAGGATGCGTCGAGTTTCTGATAGATATCGTCGCGTCCCATGTAGTTTGTGGTCTTTCTGGCACTTCTTGCAGTCTCTCTCTGAACCTGCATTGCTTTGTGGAAACCTTCTTCATCGACAGTGAGTCCCTTATCGTCGAGGATCTCCTTTGTTAAGTCGATCGGGAATCCGTAAGTATCGTAGAGCTTGAACGCATCCTCACCGGCAAGGACCTTTGTTCCCTTTGCTTCCATATCTTTTTCAAGATCAGCAAGGATCTCAAGGCCTTTGTCGATGGTGTTGGCAAAACGCTCTTCCTCCTGGTCGATCACGCGGAGGATCATATCTTTCTTCTCCTCTAACTCCGGATAACCGTCCTTGGAGAGATCAATAACGACCTGTGCAAGCTTTGTCATGAAGCTTCCCTCGATGCCGAGGATACGTCCGTGACGTGCTGCTCTTCTTAAAAGTCTGCGGAACACATAACCTCTGCCCTCGTTGGACGGCATGATTCCGTCAGATGCCATAAATGTGCAGCTCTTTACGTGGTCAGCGATAATACGGAGAGAAACGTCCTTCTTGTCGTCCTCCTCGTATCTGCAGTGTGCAAGAGCGCCTACCTCGTCCATCAGGGCACGGTTTGTATCTACATCGAAAAGGGATGCCACATCCTGGCAGACAACAGCCAGTCTCTCGAGTCCCATACCTGTATCGATGTTCTTCTGGATCAGATCGGTGTAATTTCCGTGTCCGTCATTGTTGAACTGGGAGAATACGACATTCCATACTTCCATGAAACGGTCTCCCTCGCCACCCATAACGTCCTCCGGGCCTGTACCATACTTCTCTCCGCGGTCATAGTAGATCTCAGAGCACGGGCCGCACGGACCTGCGCCATGCTCCCAGAAGTTGTCTTCTTTGCCAAAACGGTAGATTCTCTCTTTCGGGATTCCGATCTCCTCGTTCCAGATGCGGAAAGCCTCATCATCGTCAAGGTAAACGGACGGATAGAGACGGTCTGCCGGGATTCCTACGCATTCGGTCAGGAACTCCCATGCCCAGTGGATCGCTTCTGTCTTGAAGTAATCGCCGAAGGAGAAGTTTCCCAACATTTCGAAGAATGTGCCGTGGCGGGCTGTCTTACCGATATTTTCGATATCGCCGGTACGGATACATTTCTGGCATGTGGTGACTCTGCGCCTCGGTGGGATCTCCTGGCCTGTGAAGTACGGCTTTAACGGTGCCATACCGGAGTTGATCAAAAGTAAGCTGTTATCGTTGTGCGGAACGAGGGAGAAACTCTTCATCGCAAGATGTTCCTTGCTCTCGAAGAATTCAAGGAACATTCTCCTCAGTTCGTTTACACCATATTTCTGCATGGTACTGCCTCCTGGTTACTGTTGTGTACTTTTTTTATCTCTGAATTTCTTACCCAGAACGATACCCGCCAGGGCAACTGCGGCCAGAATCACAGCCTCTAAAGCTGTTGAAATACATGATGCGAAAAATGCGGACATAAAAACGCCTCCTTCTCCGGCTGTCTAAAATTCAGACGCCTGTGTTTAAAATGACACATTTGTACAGTTTCTATTTATATTATTTTTTCGGGATCTGCCCATAAAGCCAGTGCGCCGGTCTTCTGCGCAGATTCTCATAACCTATACTATAATCGTTTCTCGTTCTGTTGGCAAGATGTTTTTTCTGTTCCGTGGCATTCTGGTGGACCTTTTCTGCCGTCAAACGGCTTTTCTGTCACTTCTTCATAAGTGAAACCGGCGCATCTGAATTTTTTAGTGATTCAAATGTGCCGATGTGTCGTCTTTTAATTTTTCTCAGGCTCCAGGTAATCCCCATAATTTTCCAGCAGTTCATAGCATCGGTCCATCGTCACGCTCGCTGATGTGCGGACATACTCGATGCTCTGGGATGGTGTGCTGTTTGACTTCGCACTGGCTTTATCCGCCGCCAGGTCGCGCTTTCGAATCCACTCCACTTCTTCCCGGCGGAGCGCTTCCGCTGCACTCTCGTCCATCTCTTTATGGATGCTTGAATAGATCAGGTTCAGCTCGCGGTCCCAGAGATTTCTCACATATTCCGCCGTCGCATACCGGGAGGTCTGACTCATCGTCTGATCATCCTGGTACTTTTCCGCCTCAGTTCTAACCGCCTCAAGGCGCTCCTCCAGATCAGAACGTGTGTATTCGATCACAAGTTTTGCTTCCCCTGCATTTTCCGATGCTGTGCTGTCCGGTTCCAGCGGGGACTTGACCGTCTCTTCCACCGGTATCCCTGCCGCCTCGTCTGCGCCTCCGCTCACCGCCAGCTGATCATTATCCGCCAGTGACAGGTCGCTGACCTCCGCATCGGGAGCTTCTGCCGCTGCGTTTTCTTTCGTCGCAGATTCTTTCATCCTTGTTTCAGTATCAGAAGCTTCTCCCCCATCTTCCGGTCCCCGGCTGGCTTTTGCATCCGCGTGATACAGGGCGATCCCATTATCGGCAGGGCCGCACGCCGGAGCTGGCGCATTCTGGGCTGCCGGGGTATTTTCTGCCACCTTCATCCGATTCTCTGTCATATAGGGATTCCCGGAATTTCCCGCATCCGGCTGCATGGCATCCGCCTCGAAACCGACGACAGCCGCGGTATTCACCCCATGGGAAGAAACAAATTTTTCCATTTCCCATGTGGCGGATACCCCGGCCATCAGGATTCCAATAATTATCAACCATATTCTGCGTCTGCTCATATGTGCCCTCTCGATTTTTCAGGTAACTTTTGTTCTACTAAAAAGATACCATATCGTGAGATCTTTGTGAACAAAAAACGCAAATTAACCTATTGTGCTATTTCAAATAAAACGTT
>NZ_QWGO01000060.1:0-392 GCF_003435535.1 Desulfotomaculum sp. OF05-3
CCGGACTCGAACCGGCGACCTACGCATTACGAATGGGCATCTTTACATTTTCGCTTTTTTCACAACTCCTCAAAACCGTAAACGCACCATAGCAAGTACCTTGTCAGCGAAAAGCCGCTTTCGCGGCTTCTCTTAATTCTTCGGTTTTCGGATATTCTCTGGCAGTTTTTCCGACCACGGAACCAGATCATTTAAGAAAGATCGGTCTGTATCATCCATGTGTTTCGGAATCTCTGTCAGAAGATATTCAAAGTACTCGTATGGTTTTAAGTTATTCGCTTTTGCTGTTTCTGCGATGCTGTAAATGATAGCGGACGATTTCGCACCATTGATGGTATCGATCATCTGCCAGTTTTTCTTACCGACACAGAATCCGCGGATTGCACGCTCTG
>NZ_QWGO01000060.1:402-8967 GCF_003435535.1 Desulfotomaculum sp. OF05-3
TGCACGCTCTGATGCATTGTTGTCCATTGGAACATCTCCATCGGTCAGGAAAACCCGAAGGTATTTTTCCTGATTTAATGCATAAGTGAAAGCCGCCCTCAGTTTTTCCGTACCGACTTCACTTTCGTGTTGTTTCAGGTACACAAACAAAGCATCTACCAGTGGTTTTACCACCACCTGACGCTGAACAAGTCTTTCCTTTGAGGAAAGTTCTTTGAGTTTTCCTTCCTCCCGGTAGATTGCCTGGATCTGCTTTATGATCAGGAATGAAGCAGACTCTTTCCGGCTTTCTTTCGGAACCACGGCAAGTGCTTCATCAAAGCGCCTGCGGGCATGAACCCAGCAGCCGGCAATGATCAGATCTTCACGTTCTTTTTCCAACGTGTGGTAAACCTGATAGCCATCCGTCACGCAGATCCCGGAATAGTCCTTTAGGAATTCTCTCGGATGGGACGCATTTCTGGTCCGCTGGTATTCATAAAGAATGATCTGCTTTTCCGGATACATGTGGCCGGAACGATATACCCACATGTAACTCTTAGAACCGGCACTGCGGCCGTCACGGTTTACAAGAACCGGTGTCTCATCTGCCTGAATGACATGGTAGCCGTAAAGCAGCGAATGCAGATGATCATACAGGACGGAAAGGTATTCTTCCCCTAACCGGATCATCCAGTTTGCCATGTTCTGTCTGGTTATAGCAAGGCCATATCGGATGAACTCCTGTTCCAGACGGTAAAGCGGAACCGCATTTACATACTTTCCATTCATGATGGCTGCAGCAAGAGATGCTGAAACCGGGCTTCCATGGAGCAGGCTCTTTGGATGCTTCGCCTTTACCATGTGTCCATCCGTTTTACTGGCATATACACCGACATGATGCTCATCCACTTCGACTTTTGCCGGGATGAAGCGGTAGCGGCGCGCAATGGCATCCGGAAGCTGTTTCCAGCCATTTTCACCGAATTCAGCGGTAATTCTTCCTCAGTCATGTAGTGATCGATCCGATTTGTAGAAAGTTCAGACATATCCTGTGCTTTTTTGCCTTTTGTTTTTTTCTTACGTTCCGGTGTTGCTTCCAGAGTTTCCGGTTCCGGAGCGTCCAGATCACAAACAGCTTCTGCTTCATTAAAAAACACAAGGGTCCCATCCACTTCGATAAAGCGCATCTGCTGGGTATCCTCCATTTTTTCAGAGGAACGTCCAAAACGGTTTTTATTACCTATGATCAGCTGCTCCATCATCGCCTGCATCTTGGTATCAAGGGAATGCAGATTGGCACTGACCTTTTCTAACTGCTCCTGCTGGTTCAGAAACATCTGGATCAGCATAGACTTATCAACACTGTTTAATTGTTCTTCTGTGTACTTGATCGCCATGGCAGGAACTCCTTTTCTTAATGAGTCCATTGTACCAGATTTATGCAGTTTCTGCCACCTGACGGCTGTTTTCCTTTCGTCATTATGACGGTGGATAACCGTGCAGAGCATCTGGGATATATTCCTGAAATTCCAGATGTTCTGTACGGCTATCCACAAATCCGGTATGCCTTTTCTCTGAAAAAACATGCTGTTCGATTCTTGGGGACCGGATGTTGTGGATAAATGCAGTAAAATAAAAATATCGCTTTTTTTGACGGAAAACATGGGAAAATTTTTCTCTGTAATGCACAAACATTACATCAGTCTCTTGGGATTGTCGTTTGGCCGGATTGGATGCTTCGGTATAATCTCCAGGCCCTGCATGAACATCGCGTACTGTTCGGATGATATTTCCAGAGCTTCTTCCGCAGAGCGCGGCCAGCTGAACGCACCATTGTCTAATCTCTTGTAGAGAAGCAGGAAACCATCGCCTTCCCAAAGAAGACCCTTGATGCGGTTTGTTTTCTTGCCACAAAACAGAAAGAGTGTATTTTTATCATAAGGATCAAGCTGAAAACGAAACCGGATCATCGTTGCCAAACCGTCTATGCCCCGGCGCAGATCCGTATAGCCTGCTGCAAGGTAAATCTTTTTTAACCCGGCTGCATCATTCAGCATGGACCAGCACCTCCAGAATACTTCGGATGATATCTGCTGAAGTGTGGTTATAGATTTCAAGCACCAGTCCTCTGGAGTTGCGGAGAACGGCTGCCGGTTTCATATCGCAGGAATCTGCGGAGGGCATTGCTGTTGGTAATGCTGCTGGTATTGGAAGTTCCACAAAAGCCGGTTCTGGATTACAAGCTTCCAGGCATGCTTTTCTAACCCGGCGTAAGCGATAGTAATAATTCGCTTTGGTAATGCCATGTTCACTGCACCAGGTTTCTACTTTCATATCTGCGGGACGGCTCTGGCATTCCTGTATCTGTGCGGCCCACTGCTGTAGCCGAACCTGCTCGGCTACCAAACTTGTTTGACTGCTCATAGTCTGACCTCCATAGTCCGTCAAAAAGGTTAAGTGCTCAACTTTTTTGACTCTGTATCGTGTGAGACTATTATTGCAGAAAATGAAGCGTATGAACAGGTACTTGCTATGGTGCGTTTACTCAAAACCTTTGATTTATAAGGCTTTTTCCGTTTCTATTTTTTCTCTTTTGATGTATCTTTTCGGAACTTTTCGTGATTTTAGTCCCCAAACAGTCCCCGGGTAGGATCCTGCTGCTCCATTGTACTCTCTTCTATCTGATTCCATGCCGTAAGCTCCCCAACGATTTTACTTCTTTCAGATAGTACATGTGTTGTAACTGCTTCAGTTCTGAAAGCAATGAATTATACTTTTCCCATCTCATATATTTCGGTTTCGTTGGCGCAGAAACCATCGCGATGTAGTCATAAGCCTTATACCAGTCATTCCAGCACAGTTTCGACTCTACGATGTTTTCCATTCTCCGGATCATTTTATCTGTCCTGCCCGCCTGCTGCGACTCATAGTTTAGACCGGCACAGCTCCGGCAAAGATATGTTTTCCGATCATGATCACGATATAAGTAGCGTGCACGCCGTCCACAGCACGGACATCTGAAATAAAAGTGAGTTGAGCGACCGTCAATATTAAATACCCTGTCCAGCTCAGTCTCGCAATATATTCCATTCCCGATGATAACCGTTTTACCATCGCATGGATAATATCGAACAGTACTATATTCCCCACTAATTTCGACACATTCCTTATAGTTCAGATATTTATCTCCCTGTAAGAGGGATTTCAAGGAAAAGCTATCTACTCGCGAATATTTCACATCTTCGATCCGACCATGTTTCCTGTTATGGCCTCCGCTTCCACGACCGCCCATGCACTCCTCTACATTTCCCTTATACTGTTTCCAGCACGCTAAATCTTCTCATTCCTTTTTGCATGCTATATACGGTAAATTTGCCTAAATCCATAGTATATCTCCATCTTCCCATAGGCATAGTAATTACTAAATAATATGTTTGGGTCCCTCGAAAGCAGCATATTTTGCAATCTTTTGTTTTTCTTCGCTTCGTATTCTCTCTGCAAATTCTGTTATTTTAGCACATATCCACATGTACGCCGTTGTATTCTCTGTGTAATCTGCTTCAGCATACATGTTAATGCGACCTTCTACACGCATTTGTTCAACTTGTTTCATTGCTTTCATATCGCCTTTAGGATAAATAGCAAATGTTGCTCCAGCGTTCTTATTAACAACAGAAAATGCTGGAATATCACTCGGTCCATCTGCCACATAAATCATATTTATGAAGTGGACACGGCGCAATTCTTCGGGAATTTTTGTATTGACTTTAACGCCTTCTCGACCATCTTTACTATTTACGCCTTTATTAATCTCAAACAATGCTCTAGTTTTTGTTGTATTGTCAATAGTAAATCCTATTTCGGAAATACACGGATCACCAGCATCATCTTTGCCTTCTATCAATTCACACCCCCATATATTCTCTACGTATGGCATTACCGATGAACCTCTTATAATCTGTGACATTCCTGTACTTACTATGTAATGTTCAACTTTAATGTCATATTCCTGATATATAGAATTTTTTTCTATTAAATCCTTCGTTTTTTGAAAAATCTCCGGAACTCCTTTATAGAATTTTAACTGTTCGCCAAACTCTTTTAATTTCTCATTTGTAAGTCCCTTAAATTTTCCACTTTTTGCATATCGGATAAACTGATTCAAGTAAATCGTATCTGGGTTCACCAAAACGCCCTGTTCTTCCTTATATTTCTTAGGTAGGGCATTTACTTCTGTCCAAAAATCATGCGCATTAATGCCATAATATTCAAAAATCGGATCCTGCATATACCCATCGACTAAAGTTTTATCAAAATCCCATACAACCGCAATAATATTTGCCATAGCAATCCCCCTTATCTTTTCTTTATCATACCGCGAAATGCATCAAAAGAAAAGACCTATTCTTCTAACGAACATTCTTCCCCATACGAATTACTATAAACTTCCTCGCTCCACATAATATCGTTCAAGTCTGTGCGCCGAACCTGATGCTTCGATATTACGAAAGACACCCGTTAAAATGATTACGGGTGCCTTCTATATTATTTCTATTATTCTGATTCATCAGAATCATTATACACAGGTGCATCTTCAAGTAATTCTTCAAGCTTCTTCTGCGTATTATAAGAAAAATCTCTGATAATTTCACAATGAATGCGGCTCTTTTCATATTCCGCTGCCAAGCGCCATTCTTCCGGCTTTTCAAGCTCCCCCCGACCATCTGACATACTAAAATATCCCTGTGTTAAATCATCCGCTAAGACTTTTGCTCGTTCTGCAAGAATTGCCGCTTCTATTACGATATTTTCATCAACAATAATTTTCGCCATATTTTTATCCTTTCTTTACTTCATCCCGAGGAACGATGTGATAAATCTAAATATTATATACAGGTGGTCATGATCTGCTTTTCCGAACATTTTAATGATTTCCTTTTTAAAATTCATATTGTACCTTTCCTATCTGAGAGTCTTCTTTTACTTTCCAATCGCTGCATGTAATTGACAACGTCCCGAATAGATGTAAGGCTTTTTAAGTCGTTCACTCTCATTATATCTGAGATTATTCCGAATCGTGCATAGTCCTCGTCTGACAACTCTTTATAGTCATCATCATCAAATGCACTTTGAAAAAGCTTAGCTATTTCACATGTTGTTTGCAAAGAATATCTATTCTTATTCCGCTTAATAATCCTCTCGATCTCGTTCCGGCAAGGCACCTGTGTTAATTTGCATTTTTCCATTATCTCATCACCCCTTCTTAGTCTTCCCGTAAATACAAGTACTCCAGCAAATTATAAACCCGCCTTAACGTGTCCTCTGAATGTACTTTTTCAAGTAACGCAATTATCCTTTCTCTGTATCTCATCTTGTTTCTCCTTATCTCATTGCATTGAAGGGAATAGATATGTTATAATGCCTTACAGCCCTTCAATTTAGCTGTTTGTCGGGTTGTCCGCCCCTACCAGAGTTGCCGCTCTGATAAGGGCTTTTTGTTTACGCGATCGTGAACCGGCGAGTCGTACTGGATTTACAGTACTGCCGATAGATCTCCGGCAACGCAGCCTTTAAAGCTTTTCCATCCAGTCTGCTGCTTAATACCGTCTTCCACCGGATCATGAATGGTCCTGCTGCCAGCTCTTCTACCTGCTTCGTCTCCAGCTCCATCTTGATCTCCTGACGGATTTTCTCAGCCTCTTTTTCAAGAAGTTCCTTCTGTGCCTCGATTTCCTGAAGTTTTATAATGCGGTTCTGCAATGCTCTTTCTCCCATAATTTGTCTCCTTCCGTTTCTCCATCCAGATCAGCTCCGGCAGGCCTTAAGCATCTTAGCGGCGTGTGCGGCATCTCATTCTCTCTTATCCTGCTACCCGGTATTATCTCGCGTTCTTGTTTTCCCTTCCGGTACTTCCGTCCGCTTTGGCTGTGCTGTTTTCTTTTGATGGTTTAATCATAACCCATTTCAGGTTATTTGTCAACCATTTTATAATATATTTTTTATTATCTATATCCAATTTCATTTGACACATAACCTTTTCAGTGTTATAATGCAAAATATAAAGGAGGATTTTATATGCCTATCATATACAAGGACAGTGAACAGTTTTTAATCGAACTGAAAAAACTGATGTTAGAAAACAAAATTACTCAACGCGAAATTGCTGATAAGCTTAATATCAAACCTCAGGGATTGACCAAATTATTAAACAAAAAAAATTTCAGTTTCGAAGACGCTCAGAAGATTCTTTCAGCTATGGGATATAACTTGATTGTTGATTTTCAACATTCTTCTGTCACTACCGACCTTCATCATTAAAAGAGGGATATATTATGAAAGTCTCCTATGGAAAAGAAAAAAGCCAGAATATCCGTGTGCTGATTGCCATGATAAAAGCTCGAAAAAATTATGATAATGCTCAGATGGCAAAATGCTTGGGCTTGAAACTCGGTACTTACCAGAACCGCGTTCACGATCCATCGACCTTTCGCGCCTGGGAGCTTTGGAACCTCATGCAATTAGGAAAGGTCCCGGACAGTGAAAAAGCAAACTATTTATAGCATTATAGACTGCATTTTGAAAGGAGTGTGTTTTTATGCCATTACCAAAATTGCACACCTACACAATTGATGATATTTATGATCTTCCAGAAGGACACCGTGCCGAGCTGATTGACGGTCAGATCTATGATATGGCACCGCCAAGCACCGCACACCAGCGGATTCTTTCTTTCCTGCATCTGGAGATTGCAAGCTACATCCGGGACCACAACGGCGCTTGTGAGGTCATCCCGGCACCGTTTGCAGTATTTCTCCATGATGCAGAGGAATCCGATCTATCCAACTATCTGGAGCCTGATATCAGCGTGATCTGCGATCCTAATAAGATTGATGCTAAGGGTTGCCACGGCGCTCCGGACTGGATTGTAGAGATCGTATCTCCCGGAAGTAAGCGAATGGACTATTACATCAAACTCGCATTATATCGCGCTAATGGCGTAAGAGAATACTGGATCGTGGATCCATTAAAAAGAACCATTGTTGTTTATGACATGGAGCATGATGACGGGCCGGTCCTGCACTCCTTCTGCGATGTGATCAAAGTGCATATTTATGATAGTCTGGAAATCGACTTTTCCAAGCTTCATATTTGATCAAAGGCAGCAGATCTGCAATGGACCTGCTGCCTTTCTTCTATCTATCGTACCATATATCCATTTACCATACTTCAAGGGGGAACCTTATGAAAATCATCACGCAGTTAATGAACCTGTTTAAATTGGACAGCACCATTCAGATGGAATACGCAGAAAAGAAACAGGCTCCCATCTATATGCCCAATGATTACGAGCAGGATGATTCACAAAGTATTACCGATGATTCCGGCTACGATCTGACACGTTTTTCAGAACATGAGGCTTATATAATAAAGCATGTATGGGATGTTGTTCACGAGAAATATCCTTCTGAATATTTCGCGTTGGGTCTCGCCAATGAGAGCTATTGCATAAAATATAAACCTCGATACGTTCTCTATGAGCTGATCATTCTTCAGTTTTCTGATTCTGATAATCCGGTTGATCTTTTTGCCGTCTCCCTCGCCTATGCGTCTAAAGGTGCTTTTTATCGTAAACAGGCACTTGATTATTTTGAACGATCCGAGGCTTCAATTTCACCTGATCTGTTGGATGAATTTCTATCCTACATGCCGCTATACGTCTACAATCTGTTCTCTGAGTTGTATGAAAAGGAACACCTATATGACTCTGCGATCCGCTGTACAAGGCTTGCAAAACGTTTCAGCAAACCAGGAAACTCATTTTTTGATGACAGAATCAGTATGCTGAAGATCAAGTCTCAGAACGCCTCACCGCTCCGCTCCCGTAAAATGCCCGAAAAGCAGCAAATCTTTGAAGCAAATGTAACTGCTGCCGCAAATTTCTTCTTAAAAAATAACTTTCTGCCTCCAGATATGCGAAAATATGCGTCTTCTGCTGCCCGGTCCAAAAAGCCCTACCGCACGTCGGTGAATTTAAAGCAATACGCCGTCATGTGCAACGCATACCTTGAGCATCAGGATGAAATGGAACGGCACAATAGTGCCAATACAAATGCATCTCATGATTCCTACTTAGATTAGACAGGATAACCGCCACTCTGCGTGATAGCTGTGGCGGTTATCCTATTATTTAACAGAACTTTACTTTTTATCTGGAATGAGAACTATCATTTTGTGCGTCACGGAACATATTTTTGCCGCGTTCTCAATCATCTTCTCCATTGTCTCTTCATTTTCTCCATAAAGTTTTACACCCAGACGGCGGTTAAATTCTTTATACGGATTTTCACTAAACATAATGTTTGCAACATACGATTTTACTTTTTCATTCCATTTAACATCGATTAGCATAATCGGTACAAAACCAGTCCGTTTGCTTTTATTAGGAATCAGTTTTATTTCTCTCATAAAGTGCTCCTTAGTCTCAACATTTTATCAATTACAACAAGAGTTTTCTTCCTGTAGCCATAAAAATCATTGCGTTCACATACTGAATATTCCGTTGCGGCGAAGCCGTCTGTCCGG
>NZ_QWGO01000061.1:0-8879 GCF_003435535.1 Desulfotomaculum sp. OF05-3
ATTGTAACGTCCAGGATCATTAAACAGTTGGAAGCCGGCGTCATCCCGTGGAAGAAACCGTGGAGCGGCGGAGAATCAGCATTTAACAGGATCAGTAAAAAACCATACTCGGTTTTGAACTGCATACTCTTATCCCATTCTGGAGAGTATGCCACCTATAAGCAGTGGCAGAGCCTCGGAGGACAGGTGAGAAAAGGAGAGGAATCCGAAGTGGTCGTTTACTGGAACTGGGTTCCGGTAAAGAATGCCGAGCAGAAGGAGGACGAAGAAGTTCTTATGAAGCCGGTATTACGCTACTACAACGTGTTCCATATCTCTCAGGTAGATGGTGTGGAGCCTTTACCGGTTGAGGCGGAGAAGAACAAGCTGGAACCGATTGACGAAGCAGAAAGGATCAAAGATACCTATCTTTCAAGAGAAAGTGCTTTGAGACTGGTGATCGAACATTCGGACAAGGCTTATTACAGTCCTTCCAGGGACTGTATTGTAGTTCCTAAGCTTGATCAATTTATGGATCCGGCGGAATACTACAGTACGATGTTCCACGAAATGATTCACAGTACCGGACATAAGATGAGGCTGAATCGTCTGGAGTCCGGGGCTGAGGCTGCATTTGGTGGAACTGAATACAGCAAAGAGGAACTGGTTGCTGAAATCGGAAGTGTGATGATCCTCGGAAAAGCTGGAATCGAGACATCCAGTACGATCAAAAACAGCGCCGGATATATTCAGTCCTGGCTGCGGGTACTGAGAAATGACTCCAGATTTATTGTTTCCGCCGCAAGCAAAGCGGAAAAAGCGGTGGAATATATTTACACCGGAAAAAGAGAAATTAAAGAAGAGAATAGAAAGGAGTAATACCTATCCTCGTGAAACGAGGTTGTACAGAGATTAGTCTGGTAAATCTGTAACGGTACTTGTGTGATGCGCCCTGAAAACAGGACGTATTTTTGTTACCGTAAATCGAAAGATTTCGTAAAATACGGCGGAGTGGCTGTGCCTCACTAAGCACTTAATAATGCATCCAAGCCGATTACCGTGTTGCCATTATCCAGGATCTGGTTAGTGGCTGGTATGAAAGTATGTTGGTTTTCGACTGGAATTAGTAGTTTTGTGGCTTGTTATCTTGCTAAGGATGTTGATGAGATTATATATACGCGTGTAGCAAATCAGCATCCAGACAGTGACCGTTTCTTGCATGATTGTGAGAAACTTTTGGGGCGCAAAATTACGATTATCCAGTCTGAAGAATATAAGGATGTGGATGACGTGATCGAAAGAACCCGATGCATCAATACTCCATATGGAGCACCATGTACGGAACGCTTGAAAAAACGGGTCCGCATGCAGTGGGAGCGGGAGCATCCGGATCACCATACCTATGTGTGGGGATTTGATGTAAACGAAAAAGACCGTGCGGAGAGTATTGAAAAAGCTTTGAGTGATTATGATCATGAGTTCCCTCTGATCGACAATCATCTGATCAAAGAGGAAGCACATGGAATCGCTTATAAGCTCGGTCTGAAACGTCCGATTCTCTACGATATGGGATATAAGAACAACAATTGCCTCGGCTGCGTGAAAGGCGGCATGGGGTACTGGAATAAGATCCGGAGAGATTTCCCGGAGGTGTTTGCCCGTAGGGCGAAGCAGGAACGGGAAATCGGGCATAGCTGCATCAATGGCGTGTTCCTGGATGAGCTTGATCCCGATCGCGGAAATATCAACACCGAGATCATGGAAGACTGCACCATCGCGTGTCAGCTCCTGACCTGGGGAAAATAAAGGAGGAATAAGATGAAAGTGATAAAATATAAAGTCCTCTTAGATGAGGAAAATAAAAATATCCTGGTAAAGGAGAGCGCACAGCTCTATGCCAGTGAAAAAGGAGAAATGAATACTCCGGCACAGATCGTACACCTGTGTAATGATGTGTTGCAGGCGAACCGTTTGGCAGAGGAGCATTTATGGCTGCTTGCATTTAATACCAAGAACAAACTTTTGGGGTTGTTTGAGGTATCGCACGGAACCGTCAACGGCTCTTTGATCACGCCAAGAGAAATCTTTGTCAGACTTTTCTTGTGCGGAGCTGTCAGATTTGTGCTGGTACACAACCATCCGAGTGGGGATACAACTCCATCGGCAGAGGACATACATGTGACCCAGCGCATTCATATGGCAGGAGAGATGATGGGGATTCAGTTTTTGGATCATATCATTATCGGAGGGGATACTTATTGCAGTATGCGAGATCAGTACAGCAAACTGTTTGAGCAGAAGCAGTAGACAATTCCCGGAAGGACTGATATAATAGGGTTATCAGTTTTTATCTCGTATGTAAATGGAAATCAGGTTCACGGCTCCGTTTTGGGGCTGTGAACCTTTTTTTGTAAAGAACTGAAATAATTGAGTGGAAGGAGGGCAGCAGCACCAACACGCAACCAAACTTAAATAAAAAGGAGGAAGTTCGGATAAGAATGGATCTGAACGACAGGCATGAACTGGATCGATGAAATTTTCAAGAGATTAAAAAATACGCCGGATGGGGAAATCTGGTGTGATAATGAGACAGAGATCTTATGTAAAACGGAATCCGCTGCAAATGCCATAGCCGATTTGCTGGAGCAGCTTTATGAGTCCCAGGGAGAGGAAATCCTGGTGAATACCGGATATTATGATCCAAAGGAAGATCAGAGAAACGGTGAAGAGGATAAATACAGCGGCTATTGGTATGTTACGGTTGATTGAAATAAGAAAGGAAGGATTGGATTATGCGTCTGGAATATACAGAAGAGCAGGAGAGACAGTTAAGAATAACGGAATTAGAGGCTGTTCTTGATAATGGACTGTATGAAAATGAGGAGGACAAACAGTCCTTAGAACTGGAATTACAGTCTTTGCAGAAAAATACAGATAAAAAGGAGAATATCATGAATGAGTGGTATAAGACCGATGATTTACAGTGGTGCAAATCATTGGGAAATAGAAGATACAAATTCATACAGGCGATATGCCTTGGCAGTATGTGGAGCGATATCTGTCCGGCTAATGCAAAGGACAATTACAATGTATGCTCTGGATTGATCGATCTGAATGACTACAGTGAGGAAGAAATAGAGTCAGTAATCTCTTCCTATTACGATAGTTATTCCGACATGCTGAGGTCCTATGGTGTCTCAAAGGAAAATGCGCGGGATCTTGATTCGATTGTTGCAGAGTGCATTTTTGAGGAGGAATGCCTTATCGAGGATCATAGTCATGGAATGTTTGAAAAAGATAAGGCTGTCCAGTATATTGAAACCTGGATAAAGCGGTGGAGTATCTATATTTAGATGTAGAAGCAAATTCTGTCGAAGAAGCAAAAAAATTGCAGAGGAGGCAGATGGAGGAGAATTTACGTAACACCAGCTGTGTGGAGGCTGGGAGTTTGAAGACGTTGTTGATGAAAACGGCAACGTAGAATAATAGGAGGTATAGCATGTATCGGACATATGAATTGACGGATAAAGAAATCGGGAAGATCACACGGCTCCGCTGGGATGGAGACACATATTATTATGATGTGTTTGAGTCCCAGGAAGAATGCGACAAAGAGCAGGAACGGTTAGATCGGATTGCTGCTGAGTATGAAGAGAAAAAAAGAAAATATATGGAATACTTAGATGGAAAAAGTTCCCTCTAATCCATGAACTATTTTCGTCTGCTTCATAGAAACAGTGGACAATTTAAAAAAGAACTGATATAATACGAATATCAGTTTGTGATTGTATGTAAAGGGAAATTAGGTTCATGGTTCCTTCGGGAGCCGTGGACCTTTTTTGCGTGCAAAAACTGAAAAAATAAAAGAAAAGAGGAAAAGAATATGGTAAACAGATATTTGGAAATGAGCACAGCCCATTTAAAAGAGGAAACAATCGGGATGTTAAAAGATATGGATATCCCGTACTGTGTCAACTATGAAGAAGGAGTATTTATCAGCGTTCTGGATCTGGATCATATCGATGCTCAGATGAGAAAATTATATGATGAACTTCCAGAAGATCTGCGGATACTTCAGGACTATGCCAGAAAATTAGGAGTATCCCTTATCTGGCTGGATCGGGATGCAGACATAACGGAAGGACTTCCAGTGTATGAGTGGTAGGTTTATATCATGGATGAAAAGAATGAAAGACAGCCACGACCGTGCCAGCTTCCAAGTGGAATGATCGTGTAGATAACTGAAGGGAGTTAAATATGAAGGAAACTTTAAAAAAATTGATGAAGGACTATTTGGAAGCGAATGGATATGACCTATCAGAAGAAAAAATGGATGATTTGGTTGATGAATACGAATCAATGCAAACATTTACTGAACTTGAGGACGGAAGCTTTGAAATGGTAACCGGAAACACTTATGACGAAGTAAGTGACTGGATAAGGCATAAAGCAATTTGGTGGATATAAGAAGGAGGAGCAGGAAATGAATGTAAAGGAACTGGATGTACAAATACAGAAAGAGCGCGATCATATGAGTGAATTATATGCTCAGATAAAGGAATGCGAAAAGCGGGAAGAACGCTTGCTTGTGGAACGAAAAGCAGCAGAAGTGTCCGAAAAAGAAGCCTTTATTGATAAATGGTTTCGTGACAATTTTGGCATCCAGAATCAAAAAGAGGCGCGGATGAGATCCGTCTTCCTTGTGTTTGACGAGTATGGAAAGTTTGTCAAAACGGTCACAACTGGATATGGAGAAGCGTTTCCATATGTTGGTCCCATTAAAGATGAAGATACACTGGAGCACTGGTTAAGTAAAAATAAGCTGTATGCGCACAGAGCTTCATCTTTTTGCGACAGAAATCCGGACTGGTATAAGAAAACATTCAAAGACCAGTTGGAGAATTTGGGTTGGACGTTTTGCAAAAATGGAAAATTAAAAGCGACAAAATGGTAATGCAAAAGGAGACATCGGTATGGCGTATTATAGCAGCCCGAAAAAGTATGAAGATGCGACCGGAAAAAGATTTACAACTAAATGCAGCTGCATTCATGTATCTGGAAGCGTCAGAGGCATGGTAAAGCTTGGATTTTGGGATAAATCCAGTGACAAGGTAAGACATGGAAATTGGATTTATCAGCAGCCAAAGAAATAAAAGAAATGGAGATAATGAATATGAAAAAATATTTAGTAAAGAAGACGAAAACAGAAGATTATGAAGATAAAGATCTTTGCGATCATTATTGTGGATGCAAGTATTCCACTGAAAGAATCAATGATGAGATTCATAAGGATTCCCGGAAGATCGATAAAAAGAAGACCCAGGGAATGAAATACCTGGTATGCACATTAAATGATGAGGAGTATGCGCGTCCTCATTTTTCCGTGCATTCGAAGCTGGAGGATGCCTTAAAAGAAGCGTTAGATGCCGCAAATGAATTCCTTTTAGCATCGGAAGAGAACGGCACCATTGAAATTAAAAATAGTCGGACAAGGGTTGAAACAACAATCCAGTCTTGTCCTGAGTCAGACTTTTTGGTTTCCGAGATTTTACCGTTTGATCCGGAGAAGGGAAAAAATCTTATTATCTGGCACCATGCATATGATGGTGTTGACTTTGACATAAGATACCAGGCACATGATCGCTATGATTGCCTGGAAAAGCGTAAAGAGATGATAAGAAAAGCATTCGCGGAACGCGAGGGGCTGACCGAATATAATGAGAACTTCGATATCGAGGAGGATAGCTGTATTGATACCGGAGACGAGTGGGAAGTATTTTCGATTGAAAACGCGGATGCATTAGAAAAAATGGATGTATAGGATGGATGATATTGCGGAATATATCGAATATCAGAGAGGAGTGACGAGGATGAGGAGAAAAACATATGGCAACGTGTTGAAAGCGGGAAAACTCATAGAAAAGAAAGGCTATGGAAAAAAAGAGGCATTGGAAATCGCAGTGCAGTGTTTTGATAACCTGGCAGCCATGAATAATGAAATGTCTGTTGAGTGGTTGATCGAAAAAATTGCACCGCGAGAGTAGAAAAAGCTCCGCACCGTATAGACAAGTGAACGAAAAAATGGTATGATGTATATATCAGTTTTATTGTACGATATGTTTAAGGAAAAAAGGTCCATTGCTCCTTTGGGAGCCGTGGACCTTTTTTTGTGCAAAAAACTGAAATAGAAAAGAAGGAGGGTAGCAGCATAGAATATGCAACCACAAAAGAACCAAAGGAAGGAGAAGTCAGATGAACGATAAACAGGGAGCTGTTGTAAAATGCGGGATCGCGATCTGCGAGAAACGGGATCTTTTGAACCGGATATTTTGCAACAAGCTCATCGACCTGGATGATACCTGCTCGGATGAAATGGTAAACTTCTATTGGAAGTGCTATAAGGCAGGCTGGGACATCGCAGATGCGGATTGCTATGCATAGTTAAATACACTGTTTGACTATGATATCGGCATGACGCATGCGGATGGAATATCCAAGACGTTGTATGAACGTGATCTTGATCCCATGGAACTCGGGGCAAAGGACCAGAATACGTTGACTGAAATCTGCAGAGAGCTTGAAATCGATGTGGATTTTGATCGATGGATCCAGGAAGAGCCGGAGTGCATGGTGTACTGGAATTAGGAGAGGAGGAAAAACATGGCAGCAGGATTTGAGGCATCGCTGATAAAGCAGTTTAATCACTGCAATGCGATTGCAGCGGATATCCTTGATAATAATAAATCAAAGGAGATTCAGGAGTATGCAAAGAAATTTGCTGAAATTGAAAGCCCTTTGGTTGGCGGAACGGAAGCTGAATGGATCCGGATCAATTGGGGAGATATTTATATCTTCTTATGTGATGACGGAAACATTCGATACCAGGTTGATCCGTTAGGGGAATACGGTGGTGAACTCATTGACATGTGGAATTGTGAAAGGGAAGATTTCATAAAAGCCATCTTGTCATTGGAAGAGCCGCCGATCATCCGGGACGGCGTTACGATTTATGAATCAGCCGATCCGATTGAAGAGCCGGATCTGTACGTTCCGATGAAACAGAGAAAAAATATATCACCTACGAAGAACCGTTTGAGGGAAAGAGCTTTACGCTGAAGCAGATGCGGGGGATATATAAAAAAATGGTAGAGAAAAAGGAATACCAGGATTTTGAAGCATGGCTTCTCGATATGGTGCGCAGTGGCGTTTTCGAGGAGATCATGGAATAAGACTTTGTAGAGAGGAATTCAGGAGGGTTCCTCTTTTGCGTGAAATATCACTCCGTCCGGATATGGGGGGAGAAAAAAAGAAAGGATAAGAATCATGATGAAAATTAACGGATTTGTAATGGAAAATTTAAAAAAAGTAGAAAGCAAATTAAAGGATCACGGCTTTACGACAAAGATCATGACAAATGACAGCGAAAGTTATGAGGACTGGAATCTACTCTTTGGTCATGATCAGATTCTTATGCGTATAAAAGCTGTGAGCGCAATGAAAGAGATGCTCACAGTGGGAATAGCCGCCTTTGTGGATGAGCTGGTGAAAGGCTATAAAGGAACACCGCAGAATGTGCTCTCACTCACGGAACTCTTGAAAAATAAGGAGTGGGTTGAGAGCCATTTGACAGTACGCGTGCTTTCTGCATTTCCGGAGACAGAGCTGGATCAGACTGACAGAATCAATCAGGATACAAAGTTCGAGGGAATCCGGAGCTTCTTGTATCTTAATATTGAGGAATTAAAAGATGCAAGAATGGGAACATATGTCTCTCCGGCTGTATTGCAGGCAGCAGGTATTTCTCAGGATGAAGCATGGGAGTGTGCAAGTAAGAATGTTGCGGATTCCTGTGAAATCAAGAGCGTGAAGGAGATCCTGATCGAGAGATATCCGGAATTTTATGATACAGAAGTTGCCGTATCGTTTTTAGATGCCGGAATACCGGAACCGGAGATGTATGTCATGACAAATGAGTCTGCCGCTTATGGTGCAGCAGCCATCCTGAATGACGAAGTACTCCGGGACTTCGGAGAAAGGATCGATTGCCGCCAGATGATCGCCATTCCATCAAGCATTCATGAATTTATTCTTCTGAGAGCGAGTGATGGAGGTGATGCGGAAGGTTTGAGAGAGATCATCAGAAACATCAATCTCAGCGAGGTACTTCCGGAAGAAAGACTTGGGAATTTTCCGTATCTGATCACGATCGGTGCGGATGAGGTCCAGGTTTCTGCATTGAATGGATCAGGTAGAGCATAATTTCAAAATAACAAGGAAGGAGCATTTCCATGAAAGCATATAACATTCAGTGGGACACGGACGGCGATCTGGACGTATTTCTGAGTCTGCCGAACGAGATCAAAATTCCGGATGGGATGGTAGATGAGGATGAGATCTCCGACTACATCTCGGATCAGACGGGATGGTGCCATTATCGGTTAGATGTGCTGGAAGGGTGCGAAGATAACCCCGTATATAGAAAAGAAATCCAGGAGATCCGTAAGGAATTATCTGAGATTCAGGAATATATAAAAACGGAGCTTTTTTAGTTTGGTCTTGGATTACATAAGGAGAATACGATATGGACAGAGTAAAAAAATGTGAAAACTGCAGGCATTTCTTTTATGACAATTCTACTGGCGCATCAGATTGCGGACAGGTAAATGAAATGTCCGAAGAGGATATGGATCATTATTTCATGGAGGGAAATGAAAATTGTCCGTGCTATGAAGAAGATGATGATTATATGGAAGAGCCACCGCTTCTGTAGTTAATCTACAGAAATAGTAGATAATTTCTTGGATAGCTGATATAATATGTTTATCAGTTTATTGTATTACATGTAAAGGGAAATTAGGTTCATGACTCCTTCGGGAGCTGTGGACCTTTTTTTGTGCAAA
>NZ_QWGO01000062.1:0-7601 GCF_003435535.1 Desulfotomaculum sp. OF05-3
GTATTATAATATCAAATCCCCGGACAAAAGTCAACCGTTTTTTTCATTTTTTTAATTTTGGATCATTCCGGCATCATATCAACGTAACCTTCCTGATCTGTTTGCCTCATAAAGTAATCCTTATCATTATAACGTCCTGCACCGCTGCCCCCTATTTTTGGGGGGCAGCCTCGCCCATGCTTGCACATCCAAATTCAGGACTATCTTCCACTCGTCAGATCGGCATCGGCGTCTGTGCCAAAATTGAAATAATCGCAACTGCTGCCAAAATACCTGCGATGACTGCCACCGCAATGATGATTTTTCTTTTCATAGATGTTCTTTTCCTCACTTTCCACCCCTTATACATGCTCTTTGCAATCGTAACGAAACGCATCTGCCATCACTTTATGCCCGCCAGTGCCAGAAACTTTTTATCTGACTGAATGCCCTGGGTCAAAAACTCTCCATCCCGGAACAGGGCATAGGTAGTGACCGGTGCAGGTACATTCTGCGCGGCTTCTTTGTTGATAATGTGAAATGCCTGAAATGGAATGCTGTGTTCCTTTGCCGCTTCCAGTACCTTCGGCACCCAATAATAGGTGAAAGGGCACTGGTCGGTATAATAGAGGACAAAGCCCGTTTCGCTGACTTTCGGATGTCTGGCACAATCTTTGAATCTCGGCTGATCCGCATTCTCTGCAAGGGGCAGGTACATGAGGTTGATCCCACAGTCAGATATATCCGCGACTTTGAAGCCTTTATACTTCAGAAATTTCGGATCAGCTAAAAATTCCCGTTTCCGTCCCTCGGCGCACAGAATGCAAATACCTTTCTTTCCCTGTTCTTTCGCGTCCCGGATACACTCGGAAAGCAGTTCTGAGGAATAGCCGTGTCCCTTCATGGAGCCGGAAACCCAAAGGCAGTTGATATAAAGCCAGCCTCCTGCTTCAATGGGCACCCATGCGTTTTCCGCTGGAATATATTCGATAAAGCACTTTCCACGCTCCTCACTGCGATAAAAGACAAGTCCCTCATCAAAGCGCTGCTTCAGCCACTCCTTTTTTGCAAGAGCCTGCTTGCCGGACATGGCACAGCAGATGTGCTCCTTATCAATGTTCTCTTTCGTGATATGGATATATTTCATCGATCGTCACCTGACTTTCTCCATGTTTATTGCATAATATCGAGGTCAAAAGCCCACTATTTTGATTCCTGCGGATTGTTCCGTGCTACGCACCCGGAAGCTTCCGCTTTTTTGGGGGGAAGGTCACTTCAAACTGAAAGTTATCATCTACTACATATAGGTAAAAAACAAATTAAACAAAATAAAGCATAGAATAACAGCAGTCCAAATCCACAAACGAGTTTTCTTTTGCAAAGTTAAGTTCAAGATACTTATTCCAGCCAAAATAACAAAACTACCAATAATAGCAGGATAATGTGTTCCACTTGAACCATTTGACCAAGGAGATATACCTGAGGCGATAAAAATTTTATCTCCAATGCAATACTTCGCGCTATTCCATGTGCCACCCAATATAAGACCCAAAACAATCAATAGGACAGCAATAATCCTATTTGTCAACTTCTTACTTTTGCTCATATTATCACCTCATCAAATTCCGATTGAGATTTCACCTGTTTTAAGAAATTTAATAACTGTTATATTTTATTATTAAATTCTTCGCAACCCCTTGAAAACACTGGATTTGTCGCAGGTGAGCTTTCCCTTATTATTTCCCTTGTGTTATATCGTCCCATCAGTGTTTATGCACTCTGATAAGGGCAAATACAAGGGCAAGAAAAATCTATAAGACAGTATAACACAAAATAAAAGTGACATGGTGAACTGATTGAAATGCTTCTTAATTTTTGCTACTACTGATTGATTAAATGATAAGGAGATGGGATACGATGAGAACAATATTTGCAGAATACAATCCACAGTGCAACAGCATTGATGTATATACTAATACGGGCTATATACTCCGTATTGATTGTTGGGAAGCAGAAAAAAATTTAAGAACCACACCTGGATCTGATTGTGCTTTGACATCGCTTGCAATCGATGAGCCATTAGAATATGCAAGGTTATATCTTGATGGGAATTTACAGATGTGGGTAGATGCTGAAGATTCATTAGAGTTATGATTATTCCAATCAAAATCTACTAGAATTTATTAAAAATTAGCTTCATAATTTTAAAAGGACAGCCCTATTGCTATGAGGCTGTCCTTAAAAATACAATAGATAAACCTAGATTATTCTTGCTACTATCTGATTGTTAAATTTTCTGTATTCCATATTGCAAATCTCCCTTTTCGCAATATTTTATTAGTATGAATGCCAGAATCGCTGAAAAAACACGTGCCAATACCGTACTCCACCATATCATAATCTGTCCACCAAATAAAGGTGGTAAAACAAGCATAAATATCAGCATCAATACTGGTTCAATGAATGTAAGAATGTATGACAATCCACTTTTTTCAGTAGCATAAAATCCAGCTGTCGCTATTCTGGTAATCGCAACAAATGGTAATGACACTAAAAATATAGGTACAATTTTAGAAATCTCAATACTTACTTCATAAGAAGCTCCGAAAACCCCTCCAATATTTGCTCTGTTTACATACATGATAATTCCACCACAAACAGCAAGAATTATTGCAAAAATGTATGCCATTCTCTGAACTCCTCTCAGGCTTTCTTGATCCTTCTCACCATAAAAACGGCTCATTAAAGGTTGACTTCCATCACCTACGCCCTGCAATATGAGATATATGATACAGATAATATAGGATACACATGCATAAGTTGCAATAGCTTTTTCTCCCCCATAAGAAGCGGAGAATCGGTTTATAAACACCAATGAAATATTAGGAGTCAATGCTAGCCCAAATGGTGCAAGACCTACTCTGAATATAGCGCCACACATTTCTTTTACATTTTTTAAGGATACATACACATAAAACTTTTTATTATATAATGCGTATATGATTGCAATTGCTGCAGTCACACCCTGTCCGGCTATTGTAGCTGTGGCTGCACCTTTCATGCCCATTTCATATATCCATACAAAGATAAAATCCAGAACAATATTGGTTATGAATCCACCAACCATCGCAAACATTGACCAGAAAGAGTTTCCATAATTTCTAATGAATGGCATCATTCCAGTTCCAAGAATCTGCAATATTGCTCCAAGTGCTATAATTTTGATATAATCTGTCGCATTTGTTAATATAATTCCATCTGCTCCAAGCAATCCTAAAATTTTAGACGAAAAGGAGTAAATAATTATGGTACTGATAACACTTACTATTACAAGAAGCCACCAGCTTGTAGCAATAAATTCTTCTGCCCGTTTTCCTTTCTTTTCTGCTGCATTAATTGAGTAATAAACAGCTCCTCCCATACCAATTCCTGTTCCAAGAGCCTGAATCAAAGCCTCAATCGGATATGCAATATTAATAGCCGAAAGTCCAGCATCTCCTATGGTATTGCCTACAAAATATCCATCCACTATCGCATATATTCCTGATAATGCAAATGCTATAATAGATGGAATAACATATTTAAAAAATAATGATTTATGATTCATTTTTCTTACAATCTCCTTCCTTGAAAAGTCTGATAAACAGCTCTGTATTATCATTAAGACTTTCTATATTCTCTAATCCCATTTTTTCGATTACATATATTTCTTTTGAGTGCAGTTTTTCTATGATATCTTTCGTATATTCCATTCCTGATTCTGTGAGGCATATCAGCTTATTTCTCTTGTCTGAATCATCAGATACCATATTGATGTATCCTTTTTTCTGAAAATCTTTTAGTATCGTATTTACCGTTTGCTTAGGTATATTCCATTTTTCACTTATCATTTTCTGCGTGCATCTTCCATTACTTTCATAAAATGAATGCAAAGCAAAAACTCCATTTGAAGACAGTCCCTGATCCTTTGACCATTCCTCATACATTGCTGTACATTCTTTCCATAAAGCATAATATCGTTGCAACTGTATTATCATATTATTATCTTTTCTCATCTTTTTCCTCCTTAAATTAGTACGAATCCGGACTTTTGTATTATAGCCCGAGTTCGTACTAATTGTCAAGATTTATTTATATACTTTTTCTTTATATAAACAATCAATAGTCCCTTACTAAGGACAGGAAGATTATGAAATTTCCCTGTCCTCTTTTAATAATATCCTCGTTCTTCCATCCAGTCTTTCACATAACATCTGATTCCAATATAAATAATATGCGACAGTAATAGCAATACAATAAGATTTATCGGATTAGCGTTTTTAATCCATTCTCCAAAGTAAATTACAACAGCTGTACTCGTTATCGCTACCACGATACTGATGATATCCCAACAATATTTCCGGTAGATTTTTCCTACCTGATAACCAATCCCGATTATCAGCCACCCGGTTATTACGAATAAAATTGCCATGACAGTACCGGCAATCAGCCAGTACACAATCCCGGAAAGAATACTGTTAGGTATTCCACTGCTTAACTGTCCGAAAGAGTCTGCACCTGTCACAAACTCCCGAAATAAACTTCCCATTCCTTTTCCTAACGCACCGAAAAAGACGATACAGTCGTTAAGGAAAACCGGCGAAAGAATCGCAGTAAACAGTGTTGTTGTTATGCTGTACCATGCCAGTAGAAACAAGATACTTTCATAACCAATCGTCATATTTTTATATTTCTTTTCTAACTGGCTTTTACGGCTATCGCATTTTTCTTTTGCTTTCCGGTAAGCAGTACGGTCACATTTTTCACATTTCTCATAAGGCACTTTTTTCTCAACAGCTACCTCTACCGTCTTTTGGTGTGTCTGTGCATAAAGTTTTTCCTGCTCTGCTTTTTCATACTTAAATTTCCATGCCACGGCTTCTGCGTCGGCTCTTTTCCTGCTGTCTGTCTCGCTGGTCAATCGTTCCTCTGTTTGCCTTAATCTTGTCCGCAATGCTTCGATATTCTCGGCTCTGTTTTCGCTGTTCAATTTCTCGTTCAAGGTCAGCGATTCGCTTAGCTGCCTGTTTAGTTCCTGGATTGTCTGGTCTTTCTGATCCAGTTCGTCCTGCATCTGTTCGGTCATCAGCAGAAGTTCTTCCACCTGCCCGACGTTCTCTAAGTTTCTGCATTCGCTCATCGATCTCCCTCGCTTTCTCTATCTGCTGTTTAAGGTCAGCAATTCGCTGTTCTGTTTCTGCAATAAGCTGTTCTCGTTGTTCAGCTTCTGCGTTAATTCCTGCCATTGCTGATTCTCGTTTTCCAACTGTTCGATTCTGGTTTTCTGTTGCTCGATCTGTGAGAGCAGTTCTTCTGTATCTGGCAAAAGATTTAGCAGCCTGGATAATTCGCTGTTTAAGCTTTTTAAACTCTGGTTCTGCTCCTGAAAAGACAGGAGCTGCCTGTCCCGTTCCTGCAATTCCTGTACCATCTCTGCCATAAGATTCTGCTGTTCCTCGATCTGGTTTATCATTGTCTCCATCATGGGAATGACTTCCCGGCTTTCTTCTAATGTCACGCAATCGCTCCTTCCATTGTGTTAATGCACTGGATACTTTTCCAAAAGAAATCTGTATTTTATCCAGCAGTGCATTTTGTCTTTTTATGATCTGGTTTTCCTCTACTTTCCATGAAGTAGAGGATGTCTGTCCGTTTTGAAATTTCTCGTCAATTTTTCTGGCATCTGCGCCCTCATGGATCGTCGGTATCTCTAATTTTCCCTGCCTTGCATAAGAACGATGGTCAATGTGATTTTCCGTTTTCAAATGTGCATTACAGACGTTTGCCCATTCGCTCCGCCATAGCTCACAATTTTTCGGATTGTTCCACCCGGTAGCATCGGTTAATACACGTTTCCACTGTTTGCGGTTCCTTGTCCCGACTTTCTGGACTCCATTTTCATCAAGTACGGGGATTCGGATTCCATGACGGTCAGGGTTCTTTTTATCCTGCCACCAGTCCGGATGGGATTCATCCACCACAATATTTCCATTTTCATCTCTGACAAACTCCCAATCCTTGATTTCTTTGTTACCCCATGAGTGGTCTGAATTGAATGGTCGCAACGTCACCAATAAATGCACATGGGGATTACCATCTCCTTTATCGTGGATACTCCAATCCGCACACATTCCCTTATCTACAAAGGTCTTTTGAATATATTCAGTTGTATAATCAATCTGTTCCTGTCGGCTCCATTCTTTCGGAAGTGAGAACTCAAATGACCTGCCGAGTTGTGCATCTGAACTTTTTTCTATCCTCAAGACTTCATTCCATAAACGCTGCTTCTGAAAAGTAAGTTTGAATTTTTCCAGTGCAGCATTTTGGTTATCTGCCCTTTTATATCGGACAGATTTCTGGAACCGTCTGATATTTTCAGCAGGTACATTCTGCCATTCCTGTGGTGCATTTTCACACATCATCAGGCTGGTATAAACGACTTCTTTTTTTGAAGTGTAGTAGCTGATCCTGCCTGTTTCTTCATTTTTCATCACATCGCCATTGAGATAAGCAGACGCCGATATGATGGATTTTCCTTTGCTGCGTCCAACAATCTTTACTGTATAATGAAAAATCGCCATGCTCCGTTTCCCCCATTCTGCCGTATCCGGCTTTGATTTCCGGCAGGTAACGTTTTTCCTAAAAGAAAATGGTATCTGCCGGAGCACCCTCTGCGTAAGAGTGCCCTGTGCATAACAGCCTGCATGGAATGTGCCCCTCTGGCGAAGAGTGCCTCCTGCGGCATGAGCAGGTCTGGCTGAAAGCCCCGCCGACGGAACGAGCCCGGCAAGCGTAAGCGCAGACCGGTTGCCACCTGTGGCAAACTTATACGGACGACCTCTGGTTGTCCATAAGTGCGCCCTTCATAAAAAAGCAATGAAGGGAATGGAAACTCCACTCCCTCCGGCATTACACTTCCTCCGTATTTGCAACTGGCTCTTTCTGCATTGCCTTTGAGAAGAATTTCCCATTTGCTTCCTGCCTTTTTAAGAAGCCGATCAGCTTTGGGATATCATCTTCCTCAATCGCAGAACCCAGTACCGATTCCACTGCACCGCCAATCTGGCAGAGCCTGTGTGTCCGTTTTTTGGTTTCCACATCTTTCTGACGTTTCTTCAGTTCCCGTTTCTGTGCTGCATACTGTTTTGCTTTCTCAAGGCTTTCCTGTTCTTTCTTTTCCAACTGGAGCATACGCTCCTCATAACTCTTTGTTGATCTTGCCATAAATATCATCGTCCTTTCATTTTTCTTCCAAACATAAGTTTCCTGTTGTCTATCAGACGAAGTACATGGTATAATCTGCTTGCGTGTAGGTATATCATGGCTCCGGTCTGATAGAACCTTTGGCGGTTTCTTCGGGAACCGCTTTTTTAAGTTGAACCGTTTCTTGTGACTGCTTTCACATTTCCCTTATCCCTCAAGTCCCTGCCCTCGTTGGCTTCCATAAAAAGTTCCAGCATATCCGTTTTGATCAGGACTTTTCTCCCAACCTTCAATACCGGAAGTTTCTTCCACTCTACCAACTTTCGCAGGGTGTTCCTGCCAATTCCCGTATAATCAGCAGCTTCCTCAATAGATAAGGC
>NZ_QWGO01000063.1:0-6657 GCF_003435535.1 Desulfotomaculum sp. OF05-3
CATGATTAAGAAGTCACTTAGAGCATATATCACCGCTGGCCAGCTTGTATTTCTTATACTGTCTCACAGCGAAGTGCTGGGGACTGCGGCGTTCCAGCCCATCGAACATATAGTCAACCGCATTTTTGAAGGTTTCGTCATCTTCCCGGACTTCCATGCTGTTTATCATTTCCACCAGCGTATTCATGTTGCGTTCTTCCTCCGGCCCCTCAAAGACGATATAGGCCACAAGGGCGCAGTACAAAAGGGTTTCGGCTTTTGTCCAGAACTCGTCGCCCTCCTTGCCATCGCCTTTGGTATTGGCAATCAGGGCGGTAACGAATTTCAAAACATCGCTTTCCGTCTTGATATAGGCCAGCGGATTGTAGTGCATGGATTTGGAGAAGTCGATACTGTTGAACACCCGCACCCTGTATTTTTCCCTTTGCAGGAACCGCCCGCACTGGTCGAGGGTGCCGCCCTTCGGGTCTACCACCACATACGAGGAATGGGCTTGAAGGAGCTGCGGGGTCAGCCAGAACCTTGTCTTTCCCGAGCCGGACGAGCCGATGACACAGGCGTTTAGGTTCCGGGCATTGGCAGGTACCTTCGGACGGGTGTTCATGGTAAGGAACTCCGTCCCGGTTAAAATGACATTGTTCTGAAATTTAGGGTCTACAAACGGCTTTATATCCTCCTTTGTTCCAAAGCGGGCGGTGCCGTACTCCGCATCCCGCCGGAATTTTTTTGCCTTCCTGATCTTTGACTGTATCAGCAGATACATCCCAGCCGCACCGGCAAGGCCCACCAGCAGGTCAATACCGCCCAGCCCCGGCCAGTAGGTTTCAAAGGCTTTCGGGAAGGTGTCGAGCATCCCCATGAGCTTTGTCCCGAAGTCTGTGCCGGGTGCAGTCCGGTAGGCCGTCCCGATTTTGGAAAAAAACCAGAACACAAAGAGGTACGGCAGGTTGGGGAGCACATATTTTCTGATCTTGTCACTCAACGTCCGTCCTTCACCGCCTCTCTGGTCCGCTGCTTCTCCTTTGCCTGCGTCCTGATCTGCTCCGTGAATTTCCGAAGCTGGCCGAGGATAGAAGGCTTGTCCTGCTCTTTGTCCAGCACCTTTGCACTGTACTTCTGGAAGGCCGCCGTGATAGCGTCCGCCTGATTGGCTTTGAAAAACAGCAGGTAATGGCCGGGGCTCACTTTATGGAAAGCGTAGTCCACATGGAACTCCTTCGCGATCCGGTCAAAATCCTTCGGGGCTCCCACATAGGGCATGGCGCTTTTGCCGCCATAGTGGTTCATCAGCTTTTTCACACTCTGGCGTCCCTGTGGGGTCAGCGCCTTCCGGTGGTGCTTTTGCAGCGTCCGCACCACCTTCCCAAGAGCGGCAGCCAGCACTTTTCCCGTGAGCTTCGTTGTCCTGATCGAAAGGGCAACCGTTTTTTGGTTTACTTCTTCCTGCATAAAACCTCCTTTCCGTCGGGGTTCCCGCTATCCGGGAGGCCCCCGTACAATCTCGGCGAACAGAAAGCCTCGGGCCAATGTGGCCCGAGGCTTACCGCTCGGCATCCCTGCCGGACGGAGCTTTCTTTTCCGGCTCCGTCTGGACTTTTTCGCCCTGTTCCCGCATGGTCTGCAAGATAGAGGGCTTCTTTTGAAGCTGGGAGGGCTTTTCGCCGGACAGCGGCTTGATACATTCCAGCCGGTCAGCCGCCCGGATGGCGTTGTCCGTGAGCTGCCTCTGCCATGCACCCACGCTGGGAGCCCAACGAAAGCCGCTGCTTTTCAGCTCGGCCCGGGTGTCCGCGTCAGGCTTTCCGTCAAAGAACACCTGCAAGCGGTTGTCCTCCCGGTTCATTTCCACACGACCCCCATCGAACTCCCAGCCGGAAAATTCCTGCTGTGCCTGTTTGGAAAGCTGTTCGATACGGGCCTTTACCCGGCGGATCTCCGCGTTGTTGTTGGTAAGCTGGTAGCTTTCAAAGGGCCTCGGGTCGCTCCGCCAGCTTGACGCCATGCTTGCTTTCAGCTTTTCGATCTGGTCCGGCGACAGCAGCGCACAGCCATCCAGTTTGCCATGCTTGCGGTAATAGGCGTTGACCTCCTTCATAATGAGCTGGGAGCGTTCCAGCCCGTCCAGCTTCTTCTGGAGCTTTTCAATCGCTGCCGGGTCATCGGCGCTGATCCCGCCCATGCCGGTACTGCGTATCTTATCCAGCAGCCCTTGAATATACTGCCATTCCTCCATGTTGCTGTCCCGGGCCCGGTTCTGTTTTTCCTTCTTCCCCACCGGGAAATTGGCAGGTCCGGCGATCATCACAGAGGGAACCCTTGCGTCAATGGCAAAGCCCTGGTTCATGTTTTCAGCCAGCTTTCGGGCATAGGTGTCTAACAAATGGTCGATCTTCTCATGGTACATGGGGGCCACCCGGGATTTCTGCTTTTCCGCTATGGCGGCGGCCTTGTCCACCATTGCCCGGTATTCCGCCGTTGCGCTCCCTTCCTTGTAGTCGGAAAAGCTGTTCATTTCCTTTGCCCGGCGGGCGGCTCCTTCATTGATAGGGTAATAGTTGATGGTATGCACCTCCTTCATGCTTCGGGCCATGCTGGCCCGAAGTCCTACCGTTCTTCATGGGAAGGCCCCGCCTTGTCCTTTTTCGGAGCGGGCGGGGCTTCTTGAAACCGTTTGAGTGCAACGAGAATGGAGTGGACAGGTTCGGCCTTTTCAGGATAGGCAAATATCCGGTGTTCCGGCGGAATGTCCTGCGGCCCGTGGTAATACTCCTTGAAGCCCTCCGGGACTGCCGACACATATCCACCGGGAGCGAATACGCCGCCCTCGTTGATACGCACATCCCGCCCGTATGCTTCATAATCGAAGTAGTTCTGAATGTGCTCCGGTATGTCGATGGTCCCAAGCTCGTCGGCGTAAAGGCGGCCCAGCCCTTCATCATCGGAAATATCCGGGTAAAAGCGGTAAAGGTCAAGGTTCTGCGTCAGGTTTATCAAATCCTTCACGCTCCGTGTGTGGTTTCCCAAGACAAGAGCGGCTTCAAAGGTTTCCAGTCCGCCCTTATCCCGTACTTCCAGCAGGGCGTGGCCCAGCTCGTTCAGCTCGTCGATGTTCTCACATTCGTAGAGATGATCGTAGAGCCCCAGCACATCGCTGTCAAAGCTGGTAAAGAACACTTCGCTGTACCGTTTCCCGTCTATCCCGATTTTGGCAAGGGCGGCCTGCAACTCCTGTGTCGTCGTGGGGAAATGTACCGTTGTCCCTACCTCAATCCCCATCAAGGGGTACAGGGCGGTGTTGGTTATATAGGCTTCAAACATGGGCTCATTCCTCCTTTCCGGCCCGGTCAGCCAGCACCTCATAGATCCCGGCCATAATGTAATCGGCGCAAGGGAGGGCAATCGCGTTCCCCAGCGCCTTGTAGCGTTGCAGAGGCCGGATCTCCACGCCGTCCGCCCCGTACTTTGTCCAGCCCTCTGGCAGCCCCATCAGCCGTTCGCTTTCCGTTTCCGTCAGAAAACGGATACAGCCGCCCTCCGGGTCGCCCTCATACCAGAAGGCGAAGGGCGTCACGTCACTGGCTAAAAGAGTGGGAAAAGGGTCAGTTGGTAATCCGAAGCTGTTTCGGAAGGCCGTTTCTTCCTGCCTTTTTGCCGCTCCCCGCATACGGAAGCACTGAAAGGGGTGGATGACTGGTATCTGCCGCCCTGTTTCAAAAGAAGCTGTTCGATCTCCTTCGGCGGCGGCCCGCCCGCCCTCTCCGCAAGGCGGAGGAAGTGGGAGCATTGGACGGGGCTTAAATAGTATGTCTGCGGCACGTCTGCCTCCAAAATCCGCCACGACGAAAATCCGCTGCCTTCGTGCCAGCCTTCGGGTGCCTGCCCAATACTGGGCGTCCATGAGCCGCCAGCACACATCAGGCGTTCCCCCTCGCACCATTCCGGCATTTCCCCATCTTCCCGAAGGAGGCATTGGAACTTCGGTGTCCGAGAAGGCGGATAGGACGGCTCTAAAGTCCATCCGGTCATTTGTAGAAAACGCTCCCATGACGTTTTCCCAAACAGCGATAGCTGGATATAGGTTATCAGTAGCATCCCTCATTTCCTGTATGATACGAAACGCCTGATAGAACAGGCTTGATTTTGCCCCGGCAAGGCCGGAGCGGTTGCCGATCAGAGAAAGGTTCTGACAGGGGGAACCGAAGGTTATCACATGGACCGGCGGGATTTTCCCGCCGTCCACCTTCGTAATATCTCCCAAATGCGCCATATCGGGAAAGTGCCTTTTGGTTATGGAGATGGGCGCTTTTTCAATCTCGCTGGCCCAGACCGGACGGATACCGCACCGGGAAGCAGCCAGAGGGAACACGCCGATCCCGTCGAAAAGGCTCCCCAGCTTAATGTCCGGCATGGCCCGGGGTGCCGTGTCCCTTCACGGCAAGCACCCCTTCCAGCGTTGTCGCCGCAATGCCCAGCCGTCCGGCAACCGCAATATCGTTTTTCACATCCTCGTCCACAACGCTGCCGCAGACGATCAGGGTATGAGAACGCCGCAGCATATCCCGGCGCATATCAATCCCGGCCTTATGTTCCTCGGGAACGCTGTCATTCAAAAACAGCGGCAGGTACAAGAGCGGGCAGATCGGGGAAAAGCCCGCCTCATAAGCAAGGCGGCAGTAGTGAGCCGCCAGCTCCATATCAACATCCGGCTCGCCGCTCCATGCGGCGGTCAGGTACGCTAAAGGTCGTTTCATTGGTTGAGCCTCCATTTCTGTTTTGGTTTAGGGAAAAGCAAGAGTTCGCCCAATCCCTCCGCCCCTTCCCCCGGGAAGGGGAACGGCTCTGGAGAATTTATATCCCCGTCGCTTGACCGGGAAAAAGCATAACCGGGAGAAATCCGTCAAGGGTGCCTCTGGCACCGCCTGCGGCGGCGCTGCCCTTGACTGATTTTCCCGGCTATGCTACGGAATAACTGGCGACGGGGAATCATTTATATCTCCAGAGCTTCGGGGCGCGGGGCAGAGCCCCGCAATCCTCGGGCCATGCTGACCCGAAGTTTTAGCTTACTTTTCCTGTTCGGTTTTCTTCTCCGGTTTTTCGTGTTCCTTCTGCTGACCCTTCCAGTCGTCCAGCAGCTTGATGATCTGGTCCTTCATTTCCCTCGGCGTAGTTTCCTTGCCGAAATACTTGCTCAGTTCCGCACCTGTCAAAATCACTTTGTCTACCTCCTTTTTGTCCTCCATCATAATGCCGTCGATCACATCCCCGTTGAGCAGCTTCTTTTCGTCCAGTTCCCGCATACGCTTTGCCTGCGCCTGTGAAGGCGAGGACTGCTGGCTGTCAATGGCAACGGCGATATAGTTCTGGTTCTTCTTGCCGATATAGGAAAGCTCCACCGCCGTAGTAAAGCCCAGTTTTTTTTCATCCATCAGCTTCATCAAGTCGGGAACCAGCTCATTGAGCCGGATATACCGCTGCACCTGTTTGACCGCCATCTTATTACGCTCGGCCACAATTTCGTTGGAGCGTTTTCCTGCGTCCTTCGGGTCAATCTGGCCCGAAGTGCGGGAGCCCTGGTGCTTGATAGCCTCAAGCTGCATTTTCAAGGCTTTGGCCCGCTCACTGGGGAGGATTTCTTCACGCTGGTTGAGATTATCCTCGACCATCTGCGTGATGGCTTCATCGTCTGTCAGGTTTCGGACGATACAGGGCATATCCGCATATCCGGCAAGCTCGCTGGCTTTCTGGCGGCGGTGGCCGGACACGATCTCATAGCCGCCATCCTCACGGGGACGGACGATAGCGGGCTGGGTCACGCCCTTGTCCTTAACGCTGGACACCATAGCCCGCATTTCTTCATCGTCCCGGACTTCAAAGGGATGGTTCTTGAAGGCGTGGAGTTCGTTCAGCTTGATATAGACGATCTGCTCCTTGCCCCGGCGTGGAGCATCCTTCGGTTTTTCGGGTTCCTTCGGAGCGGGAGCGGCCTGTACCGTTGGAGCCGTTTTTTTCTCCGGTTCCTTTTTGACCGCCTTTTCCGTTTTCTGTGCGGGAGCTTTGGATTTCGAGGCTGCGTCCTTGTCCTTATCTGCTTTCGGGGGACGGCCCCGGCGCTTCGGCTGTTCCGGCTCTTTGGGTTTTTCCTCTGCTTTTTTCGGAGCCTCCGGCTGCTTTTCCGGTTTCTCCGCTTTTGCCGGGTCAGGCTTTTCCACGCCGGGAGCTGCCGCTCGTTCCTCGGCTTTCTTTTCCTTCATAATTTCAGCGAAGTTATAGACAGAAACCTGTGGGGTCTTTACCTCTGGTTCCGTCTTTTTTTCCGGCTCCGGGGAAACGGAAACCTTCTCCGACTCTTTTGGGGGATTAGGCGGTGTTTCCTTGCCCGGCCCGCTATCCGTTACCGGCTGTTCCGGCGTTTTTGTGGTTTTATCATCTGCCATAAGCATTTACCTCCTGTTTTTTGGCATGAAAAAAGGGGCTCAACTTTTCAGTCAAGCCCCCGTGGGAAGTTCCTCCTTTCTCCGCCATGATACAAAAATACCGCCCGTAGTCTCGTTTGGGCGGTACTTTGTGTAAGATTGGCAGTCCATTATTAAGTTTTTTATTATGTTCCCTTTGTACACCGTTGCAAGCGTTCCAACAGTAAAGAAAACTGGCCAAAAT
>NZ_QWGO01000064.1:0-6165 GCF_003435535.1 Desulfotomaculum sp. OF05-3
AGCCACTACTGTTACAACGTTAGTATAGCACTTCACAGATAGATCAGCTGGTCTGCATACTTTTTCAGCCTGCTGCTGTAAAAATCCGGGTGGACACTGGTCAATCTATTGTTCTGGTCATAGGGATTGTGGATAAACACCGCATCCGGTTTTTTATCTTCCAGGCGGAATATGCGGTAATCTGTGACAGGAACATCTGGTGGATACTGATCTCCCTCGTAGTGTTCTACTGTCAGATTCCCGTCCTGGTCTTTTTCAAAATAGGGGATCGGTACAACATAAGCATCGCAATCCGAATCCTTATCTGCTGCTTTCCAGACGGTTTCCATAGAATCCCACATAGACACTTTATATGGAAGAAAGACAAAACAGAGACGGTCTGTTTCCATATCATTCTCCACGCGTTCATATAAAAGTTTCAATTCTTTCTTTATTTTTTTATACAGCCTTGCAATCTGTTTTTTACTGTGAAGATTCTGACTCATCTCATAAAGATCTTCACAATATACTTCCAGAAGGGGGACCAGATCTGCTTTTCCCACATTTTCCAGCTCTGTTCCCAACAAAAGTGCTGTTTCCTGAGATTGTGAAAGAGCATCGATCATCACTTCTTCTGTATTCTGGCCGAATCCCATGAACACTTTTTCATTTGCCCGCATTAAGAGGGCCGCTGTCTGCAAAAGCCTTCTTTTTTCTTTTCTTTTGATCGCCATTTTTACGGTTTCCTCCAAAAATGATCAGATATCCTATCTCTGATAATTTTATCGGCGTTTTCTTTTTTTTTATAACTGTTGTATCAACTTACTGTTTCTTTTTTGAAATCCCCTTATCCATTTTCAACCACCGCCGATAAAGTTAAAAGAAATACTATTCTGATTATTATGAAAAAAGGCGGTGTACAATATGAGCAGTGGTATGGACAGCAGTATTCTGGATACATACCTTTATGAAGAAAACAATCTTTTAGACCAGTTAGACGAAATGCTGGTTGCTGATGAGAAAAACGGTGATTTTTCCACCGATGACGTAAATGAGATCTTCCGTATCATGCATACGATCAAAGGCTCTTCTGCAATGATGGAATTTAATTCGATCTCCACGATCGCCCATCATATTGAAGATGTATTTTTTTATATCCGTGATAAAGGAATCGAAACTCTGGATCCTGAACATAAGAAAGAGCTTTTCAACCTGATGTTCCGTTCAGAGGATTATTTAAGAAGCGAAATCGAGAAAGTAGAACAGGGAGTACCTCTTTCTACTGATATTGATGCGTTCTCCAATGAGATCAATTCTTTTTTGAAGAAGATCAGCGGCGCTGCACCTGCACAGCCGGAAGCTTCACAGGCTGCACCTGCAGCTTCTGGTGCAGCAGCTTCTGGTGCTGCAGCTCCTGGTGCTGCAGCTCCTGCTTCTCTCCCTGATGATAAGGATGCAGCCTGCTTTTTCCATGTTTTTCTGGAAGAAGGCGTGGGAATGGAGAATCTGCGGGCTTATATGATCGTAAATGCAGTAAGGGAATGTGAAGTGACTTTTCGTTTCTATCCCAGTGATATGGAAACAGATCCGGATACTTCACAGAAGATCGCAGAAAATGGCTTTTTCCTTGCTTTTGACTCCAGTGAAGACGCTTCTAAGGCTGAAGGGATTTTAAAAACCCAGAACCACATCCGATCTTATGAGCTTGTAAATGTCCCAAAAGCCGCTCCTCCTGCAAAAGCTGAGGAAAAAAAGGCATCTGTTTCCAAACCCACGGCACCAGCACCTGCATCCACAGATACAGCTGCCGGGAAAGCAGCTCCTATGCTTTCCCATGCCCCGGTCAAGCAGAATCTGATCAGCGTCAACCTGATGAAGCTGGACAGCCTGATGGATATTGTTGGTGAGATCGTGATCACTGAATCCATGGTCACATCTTCCCCTGAATTAAACCTGCTGCCAAGGGACAACAGGGATAATTTTATGAAATCTGCACGTCAGCTGCGTAAACTCACCAATGATCTGCAGGATATTGCCATGTCTTTACGCATGGTCCCGATTTCCGGCGTGTTCCAGAAAATGAACCGTATTGTGCGTGATATGAAGCAGAGCCTGGGAAAAGACGTCCGTCTGACCATTGTAGGTGAAGATACAGAGGTAGATAAGACGATCGTAGACAATATACAGGATCCTATCATGCATATCGTGCGTAACAGCATGGATCATGGGATTGAAGAAACAGCCCAGGAACGTATTGCTGCCGGTAAGGATCCCCAGGGCGAGATCGTACTTTCCGCTTCCCATACCAGCAGTGAGGTTGTTATCTCCATTAAAGATGACGGATATGGCATGGATCCCCAGAAGATTCTTGAAAAAGCCCGGTCAAAGAACATGCTGACCAAGCCTGATTCTGAATACAGCCAGAAGGAGATCCTGGGGCTGATCATGCTTCCCGGATTTTCCACCAATACAGAGGTAACTGAATATTCCGGTCGTGGTGTTGGAATGGATGTTGTAAAGAAAAATGTAGAATCCTTAGGCGGTATCGTTTCTGTATCCAGTACCTACGGTGAAGGAACTACGATTTCCATGAAGATCCCGCTGACTCTGGCTATTGTAGATGGAATGAAAGTAACGGTAGGTGATTCTATTTTTACTATACCGATCGCCAATATCCGTCAGTCCTTTAAGGTAAAAGCGGATCAGGTGATCAAAGATGAATATGGCAATGAAATGGTAGAACGTGTTGACCATTTTTATCCTATCGTCCGCCTCCATTCCTTCTATCACCTTCCAACTGAGGTTACCCAGATGGAAGACGGCATCCTTTTATGGGTGGAAGCAAATGACCGTTCTTACTGCCTGTTTGTAGATGATCTGATCGGCGAGCAGCAGGTGGTAGTAAAGCCGCTTCCTGCTTTTCTCAGTGAATTTAACCTGAAAGACCACGGCATCACCGGCTGTACCATTATGGGTGATGGCAATATCAGCATCATTCTGGATATCCTCAGCTTATATTCCATAGCTGTAGAGAACGCGTAAACAGGAGGTTTTAAAATGGCTGAAGTAACAGAAACAAATATCCGGACAGACGTACCGGCTGAAAACCAGTCCGTTGAACGCTGTCTTACCTTTGAGTCGGGAGACATGACTCTGTTTTTAAGTATCAATAACGTAACGGAGATCATCAATGACTGTGCGATCACTCATCTTCCACTGGTACCTGATTATATTAAGGGAATCATCAATCTGCGTGGTCAGATCCTTCCGGTAGTAGATATACGGCTCTATATGGGCAAGCCTGCTTTGGAATACAACAGTAAGACCTGCTTTATCGTTTTAAATGTAGACGATCTTCCTGTATGCATCGTTGTGGATTCTGTGCAGCAGGTGATCGATATTGATCTTCAGGATGTACGTCCGATCCCTATCAAACGCAGACAGAAGCTGTTAGATGGTATGATCACACTTGAAAATGGGACTGTGCTTATGTCTTTTGACTGCAAGTCCCTGGTCAGCTCTTAATGTACTCCCGGGATCTTTTTGTACTTGATTTTGCGAGAAGATTTTTTGTCAGCCGCAAAGGCAGGTGCAGGAAAGACTCCGAGAGTACATCCGATTCCTAAGGAGGTCATACAATGCTTACATTAAGTGACGGGGATTTTAACCGTCTTTACACTTATATCCAACAGCACTATGGTATCAATCTGAGCCACAAAAAACAGCTGATCACCAGCCGTCTTACTAATATGCTGCAGCAGAAAGGGTTTCATAGTTTTACAGAATACATAGATGAGATCATCTCAGGTAAAGATCCTGAGATGGTTTCTGTTATGTTAAACAAGCTGACTACCAACTATACCTATTTTATGCGGGAAAAAGAACATTTTGACTTTCTCCAGAAGCAGATTCTTCCTGAGCTTGCAAACAAGCATTCCCGGGACCGTTCTATTGCGATCTGGAGTGCCGGCTGCTCCTCCGGTGAAGAACCTTATAACATTTCTATGTATCTGAAAGAATATTTTTCCGCTATTCCCGGAAGCTGGGATACCCGTATCCTTGCTACGGACATTTCCCAGCGTGTTCTGGATTCTGCCATGGATCCCAGATATTCCCTTGAAAGCTTAAAAGAGCTTCCGCCTTCCTGGCAGGAACGCTATTTTGTTCCCATAGGAGATAAAACCTATACTGTTTCAGATGCTTTAAGGAAAAATGTGATCTTTCGTTCCTTTAACCTGATGGATCCCATCCATTTCCGCAAAAAGTTTGACCTGATCTTCTGCAGAAACGTGATGATCTATTTTGACCGTCCTACGAAGGCGGCACTGGTAAGGCGCTTTTATGATGCTACCGCTCCGGGAGGCTACTTATTTATCGGACATTCTGAAAGCCTGGATAAGGAAAGCTGCCCGTTTTCCTATATTGAACCGGCTATTTACCGAAAGATCTGATCCCGTAGGTTATCTCATACGTTGTTACAGCTATCTTATTAAGGAGGCATTATGATCATGGATCATAAATTAAAATTAATGGTGGTGGATGATTCACCCTTGTTCCGCACCTGGCTGATCCATTCTCTCTCTGAGGATGACCGCTTTCAGGTTGTAGGATATGCAGTAAATGCCCTTGACGCCCAGGAAAAGATCCCGCTGCTGCAGCCGGATATGCTTACCCTGGATATTGAAATGCCGGGAATGTCAGGCATTGATTTTTTAAAGCAGCTGCTTCCCGTCCACCCTATCCCGGTGATCCTGGTATCTTCCCTGAACCTGAGGGTTTTTGATGCCCTGGAAGCCGGAGCTGTGGATTTTGTACGGAAACCAGATGAAGCCAATGGACTGTCTAAAGAGATCTTTCTTTCTATGCTCCGTTCCAAACTCATGGTAGCGGCTGCTTCCCACGTACACCTTCCTTCTGCTCCTGCAGACCCTCAGGCAGGTGGTATCCGCAAGGTTTCTTCTTTACCTCCTGCCAGAAATACTTTCCTGCAGAAACCAAAGATTCCTCTGGGTGCTTCCCCTGAAACCGTGATCGCTATCGGGGCATCTACCGGAGGTACAGAAGCCATTCTCGAGGTAGTAAAGAATTTTCCTGCAGATACTCCCGGAGTTGTTATCACCCAGCATATGCCTGCCGGTTTTACAGCTATGTATGCAGAGCGCTTAAACAGGATCTGCAAAATGGAAGTACGGGAGGCGAAAAACGGGGACCGGATCCGCAAAGGTCTCATGCTTTTAGCTCCCGGAGGTCTGCAGATGCGTGTGGTACCTCTTGGAAACTCCTATGCAGTCAGTGTACAGGAAGGAGAAAAGGTAAACGGACACAGACCTTCCGTGGATGTGCTTTTTGACTCAGTTGCATTCCATGTGCGGGAACACGCCATCGGCGTTCTTCTCACAGGAATGGGAGCAGATGGAGCTGCCGGTCTTTTGCGCATGCGCAAAAACGGCGCCTATACCATCGGACAGGACAAGAACAGCTGTGTTGTCTACGGCATGCCTATGGAGGCACATAAGATTGGCGCTGTATGCCAGCAGTGTCCTTTAAATACCATTGGTCAGACTGTCCTGGCCCGTGTATCCCTTCGTTAACGGATAAGAAATAAATGGATAAAAATGAAAGATAGAACTTTAAAGAATCAAAAAAAACAGATAAATAAAACCTTGAAACAGTTCCAACTTGCGAAAACGATGATCCAACTTTCCATTACCGGTACAGTTTCGGTGATCACTGCCAGCCTGAGCTTTTATTTTTGCCCAGGCTTTTCTTCCCAGATCATAAAAGACGCACGATCCGGTATTTCCTTTGTACAGACTGCCAGTAGCCAGAAATTTCATGAACTGGAAGACTTTCTTAAAAAGCAGACCCAGCCAGAACCAAAAATCCAAAAACAACCAGAGCTTTCAGAGGATACTTCCAGGACACAGGGGATCCCAGATACATCTTCTGTGACTGCAAATACATCTCCTGTGATCCTTGGAAAAGCAGAAAACCTGCATATGGAGGCTCAGACGGGATCAGATGGCAATTCTTATGATGCTGCCATCCTGGATACCAGTATGGGACCGATGTTCTACTATAATCAGGGAGATACCCGCTGGAGCAGTTATCTCTACGGCGGTTCAGATCCCATGCTCCAGTATGGATGTGGTCTGTTGTGGTCAAGCTTTTTTGTAACACTTGTGG
>NZ_QWGO01000065.1:0-4986 GCF_003435535.1 Desulfotomaculum sp. OF05-3
TCCAATTTTCTCATAAAATCAGCCTTTCCTTTTACGTTCGACTGATTATATCATAACACAGGAACACTTGTTTGTCTATGTCTTTTAGAACATTTGTTCTTCTATGCTTGTTTTCATTTATGTACACAGATATGTGCAGTTTTAAGATGCCAGATATTGCATGATTTTCCCAAAAGGCAATTCATCTCACCACCTAAAGAGGATGGGAGAATTCTTGCAAACTGTTGTTAAAAGACCCAGGCAGTGTCCTGTGAGAGGCACTGCCTGGGTAAGTAGGGGGAGTATGGATATGAAGATTGGAATAAGTCTGTAAATCTGCACTTACCATGCTTGGGAAAGAGCAGGACTAAAAAATGTAATTACAAGGTATGGTTCTCCGGAACGGTTTCTGCGTCTGGTGTGGACGGTATTGCCGGATCACCCGTGCCGGAGCTTAAATCGGAAGTACCAGGTTCAGGTTCTGCGTCTGCGGGAGCTGCAGTTTGTTCATGATGTACAGCTGGGATCGTAAGTCCGCTGACATTGATGTTCCTGTTTACCTTTGCGTCATATGTCTGTGCCTTCAGAATATCCCTAAAATCCACACCGGTGGCCTCAGACATAGTATCAAACACCTGCTGCATGACAGCAGCTGTATTTCCGGAGATCTCGCTGACTCCGCTTCCGTTTGTGCCGTTTGCACCGCTGGTTCCGTAGATATTGACCTTGTCGATAGAGGACAATGGCTTCGCGATCTCTGCGGCCATCTGCGGCATGATGCCAACTAACATCTCGACGATAGCGGCGTTATTGTACTTCGCATAAGCTTCTGCTTTTTTCTCCATACCTTCCGCTTCCGCAACGGCCTTTGCCTGGATCGCAGCCGCTTCTGCCTCACCGCGGGCACGGATTCCGGCGGCTTCCTGCTCCGCCTGATATCTTGCGGCATCTGCCTTTGTACGCATGGCTTCCGCCTCTTTTTCTAACTCATATTTTCTGGCTTCCGCCTCACGCTGGCGTTTTGCAAGCATGGCAGCGGCTTCCTGTTCGACCTTGTAGCGCTCCGCATCGGCTTTCTTGTTGACTTCCGCGTCTAACTGCTGCTGTTGAACGGCAACTTCCTGCTTCCGAAGCTCTGCTTCGCGCTCTGCCTTTGCGATCTGGGCATTTACGGTAGCTGTCTGGATCGTTTTTTCCTGTTCCTGCTTCTGGATTTCATAAGCAGCGTCCGCCTCCGCTTTCTTCGTGTCGGAGTGCTTCTGAAGCTCTGACTTACGGATCTCCAGCTCATTATTTTTCTCCGCGATCTCTGTCTCCGCAAGTACGCGGGCATCGTTGGCAGATTTGTTCGCTTCTGCCTGGGCGATGGCGATATCGCGGTCTGCCTGGGCTTTTGCGATCGCGGCGTCCTTCTTGATCTTTGAGGTATTGTCGGCACCAAGATCCCGGATCAATCCATTATCGTCAGTGACATTCTGGATATTACAGGACAGGATCTCGATTCCCAGCTTATCCATATCCTTCGATGCCTTTAGCATAACCTGATCAGAGAAGGAATCCCTGTCGGTATTGATCTCCTTTAAGGAGAGAGTACCGATGATCTCACGCATGTTTCCCTGAAGGGAATCCTGGAGATCCATGGTGATATCCTCGGGTTTCTTATTTAAGAAGTTTTTTGCTGCCAGACGGATCCCTTCCTGAGATGGGGTGATCCGTACCTTGGCAACCGCATCGACATTGACATTGATAAAGTCATTTGTCGGAACAGACTGTTCCGTCTTGATATCGACGGTCATCTGCCCGAGATACAGGCGATCCATCCGTTCAAAGAACGGGATCCGGATTCCGGAACGTCCGATGAGGATCTTCGCGTCATGCTTAAGACCGGAAATAATATAAGCCTGATCCGGCGGAGCTTTCACGTATCCACATACGATGAGGACAAGGATCAGAATCAGAATGACTGCAATGGTGATAGGGATGATCAGATGATTCAAATTCATAGAAACTCCTTTCTGGACCTTGACTTTTGCTGCAAAATTTTCGTGTGTAACAAAAAAGTTTGAGGAATTCCCTGTTACATATAAAGGAACATTCCTTTTTGCTAAATTCACAGTATCAGAAAGTATCAGAAAATACAATACGATGCAACAAAGTGTAAGAAAACGTAAGAGGAATGTAATCGGAATGCCATAAAATTGCCACATAGATTACATTTTTCTTAAAACTGAGCGCGGTGGATTGATAGCGGAAGAAGTTATGGTATATTTATAGATAGAAGGATTGGATCGTGTCGAAATATGATATGGACTGGATTGTGGCGGTTGTGGATACGAAAAAACTTCGGATGTTCGGAGACCTAACGCCCACCGAGACAAATTTACTGTTACATACCACCTGAAAGAGGTGGGAGTTTTCGCGACTGAGATAAAAGGGAGGGATCACATGGATACCAGAATCTGGATGCAGGAGTCGTTTTGGGAGAGTGCAGAGAAGCAGAGTGTGAAAGAGAGTCCGCAGGAAAACGCTGAACATCTCTCAAAAGACCAGAATGAAAACGGTGGAAATAAGCTGGTGGATCAAAAGACAAGTCTCTGGAAGCAGACGTATGAGAATATTCTGGTTGGGATGGGATTCTGCGTGATCAAACTGAATTTTCTTCTGTTATATTATATTCTGCCGTTCATAGGAATCCTTATGATATTTGCAGGATTACGGAAATTGAAGCAGGAAGATAAATGGTTTAAGGCGGGGTATGCTGCGGCAGCGATCAACGTTGTGATTACAATGATTTCCATAGTGAGTGGAACTTTTATCAACAGAAGACAAATTTATGATACATATATTTGGCAATTCATGCTCTTATGGACATTTGCATTGCCGCTGATCATAGCATCCTGTTTTTTTTGCGGCATGCAGACAGAGCTGAAAAAGCGGGAGAAGGAAGCGGACAACAAAATCCTGATCCATTTAGTGATCTGGTATGCAGTCGTTATACTGCTTATGAACATGAATGACAGCGGTTGGATCATTGGAATCGCTGTTCTTGCGACATATATTGGAATTCTTGTGGAGTTAAAACATACCGCTGAGAATCTGGAAAAGGCAGGGTATGTATTGGAAGAGCCTCCGATGCGTGTCTCCAACGGGAAGTGTGCGGCAGGGGCAGTTGTTCTAACCGCAGCAGGACTTGTAATCGGAACCATATTCTTTGGTTCCTACCATATGAGATGGAACGAGGTGAAAGCACCGCAGGATCCGGCATACGAGGAGATAAAAACGCATCTGGTCTCGATTGGATTTCCGGAGGATATTCTGGATGATCTGAAGGAGGAAGATCTCTTAGCGTGCAAGAACGCCAGACAGGTACGATTGCAGCAAACGGATTATCCGATCAATGACGGAGAGCAGATCGTCACAAGATCAGAAGGCTACACGCAGTATTCGCGGGAGTATCCTCATAAAGAACTGAGACTCAGTGGAATTGCAGTAGAACTTGAGCAGGAAGGGCACTGGAAGATCATCCATCATTTTCTGTGGAATGAAGATCCGGGCTTTCGTGGTACAGAGGCTTTGCAGCTATATCCGGCATGCCGGGAACGGAATGGTGGCTGGCTCGAAGAAGGCGGGCTGACCGGACAGGTCCTTTATGATAAGAAGGAAATTTCCTATGCCGCGGATTACGCGTCTCTGGAAAACGAGACTTATGATATGGGGCAGAGCTGGCCGTTTTATGAGAGCCGGGAGACGAGCAGTATCTTCGCAGAGTTCTCGATGCCATGGCGCGGGGAGCGATGCCGTGGATACGTATCTTATGGCATCAGGGAAAAAGAGAAGGACTGGTGGATCGATTCCTGGCTGAACTATACGCATCAGAAGAGCATTCTGCAATATCCGGTCATGACGGCAGCACAGAACCGAAAACAGGGCGGCTGGCTGGATAACCTGGTATTCTTCACGGTACAGGATGCGCTGCAGGTACTTCCGGGAGAAGAAACTGATTAAAGAGTGTGGAAAATCAGGAGAAAAATTGACTGCAACGGTTTGATGCGTGTTTGCACTTACAATGTTAGCGGTAAATATAGGGACTGAGAGACAAAATTTCTGCCGGAGAATTCAATTCAGGTTGGGCTTTTGCGTGTGATTATAAAGCAAGTGAATGGTAGAGGCAGTTGTTCTGTTGGGGATAAGATCCACAGAATAACTGCTTATTTGATAGATTATCCACATATGGTATTTATAAACAGGGGTAATAACAAAATGTAGATATTGCACATACAAAAGAAAAAAACTTTGAAAAAAACTGGAAAAAGAGGTTGACTTTTCCGTGGGGATTTGATATTATAATACTCGCCTTGAGCGACAGGGCAAAACTTATTAAGAGTCATTAAGAAAACTTCTTAATCACTCGAAAAAAGTTTTAAAAAGTTCTTGACAAACCGGAAACGGTATGATAGAATAAACAAGTTGCCGCTGAGAACGAAAACGACAACGAAACAAAGTTCCTTGAAAACTGAACAGTATGTAAAACCCTGAAAATTCTTATAAAAATGGTCTTTGGTTTAGACCATGAATGAGAACATTCAGAACAAAACCTAACAAAACAGTAGAACGGTTTAAAATTAGCCAAGCTAAATTTTGGATCTGGACAACTCAACGAGGAAGTTCGAAACCTTCGGCTTCGAACTGAGCTTTTACGTAATACTCGTGAAGGACCTCGTATAAGTAAAAGCTTATAACATGAGAGTTTGATCCTGGCTCAGGATGAACGCTGGCGGCGTGCCTAACACATGCAAGTCGAACGAGGTAAATAAGATGAAGTTTTCGGATGGATTTTTATTTACCGAGTGGCGGACGGGTGAGTAACGCGTGGGTAACCTGCCTCATACAGGGGGATAACGGTTAGAAATGACTGCTAATACCGCATAAGCGCACAGTACCGCATGGTACGGTGTGAAAAACTCCGGTGGTATGAGATGGACCCGCGTCTGATTAGCTAGTTGGTGA